>JAOUDR010000107.1 GCA_029859185.1 Gemmatimonadota bacterium | reverse complement strand
TCGACTCGACTACTTCATGCTTGGCGCAACGAGCATGGTGACGCTGACGCTGTTCGTCATGGCCGGGACCAGCTATCTGGCGCGGGCCGGTCGCGGCACGATCGTCGAGCGGATCGATCGGGTCGGCCGGGTCGCCTTCCCACTGGTGTTCGGAGGCTACACCGCGTTGGTGTGGTTGCTGTGATCAGGTGGGTAGCGCCTATCTCGTGGCCGCTCGGGATCGCTGGCGCCGCCAGCGCACCGCCACCGCTACCCGGGCCATGGGAAGGCTCCTGACCATGTCGAGCGGAGCGGGACGGTTTCGCCTCGGCGCCCAAGGAGGGGTTTGCGCGCTTCAAGACCATCCTGGGTCGACAGCTCGCACCTTTGCTCCGCCGGACCCGCTCTCGGCGAGCCGGTATCGGATCGGCCTCGTGTTGTTCGTGCTGCCGCTCGCGCTCGCGTGGGCAGGCTCGTTCTTCGGGCACCACCTGCCAGGCTATAGTGGGCACCCGCTCACCTATGCCATCGGCCGCAACGTCGTGCTGCTGGTAAGCCTCTTCGTGCTTGGCGGGGAGCTCTCGGACAAGCTCCGCGCCCTGTTCACGCAGGAGGTCCGGGTCGTCCCCGCGACCACCGCAGACCCTGAGAAGTGACCCATGCCCCGTGCAATTCGCAGCGCGTTCGTCTCCGGCTTCCTGATCCTCCTGCCGTTCCTGCTCGCCTACCTGCTGATCCCCCCGACCAGGAGCTCCGCAAGCACCTGAATGGTTCCAGCGGTTCCGCCAGGTTACGGCCCGGCCTTCGCACTCCATCCTGCGATGACGCTCACCAGCTCCGCGCGCACGCTCTCATTGGTCCGACCGGAGCGCTTGAGGACGGCGAACGAGTGGTCGGCCCCGTCGATCACATGCAGCACGGCGCGCGTGCCGAGGCGGTCCGTCACGGCTCGAATCGACGGTAGGTCGGCAAGCGCATCGCGGGTCCCCTGAAGAAACAGCATCGGGATAGCTACCCGATCGAGGTGATCCGCTCGGCTCGTGCCCGGCCGGCCGGCGGCATGGAGTGGGAACCCGAGGAACACGAGGCCACGGACGCCATCGAGCGGGGTCACACTCTGCGCCGCCGACGTCATCCGTCCCCCGAACGACTTGCCGCCGGCGAGGAGCGGCAGCTCCGGCGCCAATCCGGCCGCGGTGACGACCGCAGCGCGTACCGTCGCCTGGGCAACGGGAGGGGCGTCCGGGCGTTTGCGCCCGGCCTCCATGTACGGGAACTGGTAGCGGAGCGTTGCCACCCCCCGATCGGCCATCAACGGGACGATCGTCTCGAAGAAACGGTGGCGCATGCCCGCCCCGGCCCCATGCGCCAGCACCAACAGTGTGTGGGCAGCGGGCGGTAGGTGGAGCAAGCCCGTCACGGAGCCTTGCTCGGTGGCGATCCGAATCTCACGGACAGGGCGGCTCACCACACGTCCGCCGATCTCACCCAGCCAGGTGTCGTTGGAGTTGGCCGAGCACGTCGGCGAGGTCGATCTGGGCGTCGAGGACTTCGTGCAGCGGATCCTCGCGACCGGAGGCCAGACGTTCCGGGACGGTGCGGATCGTGAACTGCCGGATGTCGAGATCGGGCACGACCTCGTCCCAGTCGAGCGGTGTGGAGACCGGGGCGCCGGGCAACGGCCGGACGCTGAACGGTGCGACGAGCAACTTTCCGCGGCCGTTCTGCAGGAAGTCGAGGTACACCTTCCCCTCGCGTTGCGTGGGCAGGCGCCTGGTGGTCGCGATCTCCGGCAGCTCGCGCACGAGCACGAGCGCCAGCAGCTCCGCGAGCTGTCGTGCCTGCTCGTGAGTACACCGCCGGCCGAGGGGCAGCAGGACGTGCAGCCCCGTCGAGCCGCTCGTCTTGATGAAGCACGGCCACCCGATCGCCTCACTGAGTCTCCGGGCGGCCAGAGCCACCGTCACGACGTCGGCGAACGGCGCTTCCTTGGGATCCAGATCGATGATGGCCCAGTCGGGCTGCTCCAGCGTGGCGATGCGGCTTGCCCATACGTGGAGCGGGATGGTCCCCAGATTGGCGACGTACGCCAGCGCGTCCACATCGTCGGCAACGAAGTAGCGGATCTCCCGTTCGGCGTCGTCGCTGTAGACCACCTCGGTGCGGATCCAGTCGGGGGCGAACACCGGTGCGTCCTTCTGGAAGAAGGACTTCCCGTCGATGCCGTCAGGGTAGCGCGTCATGACCAGCGGACGGTCCGCCAAGTAGGGCAGCATCCACGGCGCGACGGCGCGGTAGTACGCGATGAGGTCGCCCTTGGTGTAGCCCTCCTCGGGCCAGAACACCTTGTCCACGTTCGAGAGGATCACTTCGACGCGGGCGGGGCGCACGACCGGGACCGTGGTGGGGCTCGCGTCGCCGCCGGCGCGCCGCAGGCAATCCTCCGGCGGCTTGTCATCACGGAACCGGACGAACACCGGCTGCCGGAGCAGTCCCTCCTCGGTCACCTCCTTGTACCGGACCTCCACCACCATCGCGGGCTCGGTCCAGCGGTGTTCCTGGCCCGTCGGCGCGCCGGTGCATGGAGCCGCGTCCACGACCATTCCCTCGAGGGTGTCGCGCACGGCCGTGAGATCCTCCGACCGGAAGCCGGTGCCGACCCGTCCGGCGTAGACGAGCGTATCATCGGCATACCATGCTACGTGGAGCGCGCCGAACCCTTCACGCGAGCCTTTCGGTGCCGTGAAGCCAACCACCACGAAGTCGTCCGTCAGGTCCGCGCGCACCTTCTGCCAGTGCGGCGATCGCCCCGCACGATAGGGAGCATCGGCGCGCTTCCCCACGATCCCTTCCAGGCCCATCTCAACAGCCTGCGCGAAGAACGCTCCGCCTGTCTGCTCGATGTGGTCGGCGTAGCGCAACGGTCCGACGGGCGGAAGCAACTCACGCACCAGCGACTTCCGGTCCTGCAGCGGCAGCTCGCGCAGGTCCCAGCCCTCGAAGCCGAGGATGTCGAACACGTAGAGCGTGGCGGGCAGCTCGACCGCCGCGCGCCGCACATCCGGTCCCCGCGTGAGACGGGCCCGTTTCTGGAGGCGCTGGAAGCTCGGCAGCCCGGCCTGGTCGTGGACGACCACCTCCCCATCGAGCACGACGTGGCCACACGGCAACGCCCGCAGCGCGCGCGCCAGCTCCGGGAAGCTGGTCGTGAAGTCGTTTTCGTTGCGCGAGACGAGACGGGAGCTGCCGGCACCGGCCTCAGCCAGCATCCGGTAGCCATCATACTTGATCTCGAACAGCCAGCCCTCACGGTCGAACGGCTCGGCGCACGTTTCTGCGAGCATCAGGTGGCCGGCCTCCGCTGTCACCGTGCCCTCGTGCGCGCCGAGGTCCGCGATGCGCTGCCGCACGTCGGCCGCGCGATCGTGCCCGCTTTTCAGTTGCTCGACCGTGAGCCCGGAGAGCACCGATGACTCGGGGAAGTCCGTCCCAGGATCCCGGACCAGGGCGTCCCGTTCCTTGATCAGCAGCCACTCACGGTCGGACTTCTTGATCTTCACGAGGGTCCAGCGCCCGCGCAGCTTGTAGCCGCGTAAGTCGAACAGCAGCTTGCCCTTGGCCAACCCCGCCACGGGATCCTCGAGCGGCACCCACTCCCCGCGGTCCCATACGATCACGGCGCCGGCGCCATAGTTGCCTTCCGGAATGATCCCCTCGAAGTCGGCGTACTCGAGCGGGTGATCCTCGACGAGCACGGCCAGGCGCTTGTCGTCGGGGTTGGCGGACGGTCCCTTGGGCACAGCCCACGAGCGGAGCACCCCTTCCATCTGCAGCCGGAGGTCCCAGTGCAGGTGGCTCGCGGCGTGCTTGTGCATCACGAACAGATGGCCGTCCGGGGTACCCGCGGCGCCGGCGGGCTCGGGGGTAATCCCGAGCGCGCGCTTGGCGCGGTAGGCCCTTAGGCGGTCGGCGTCCTGCGGTCCGGTTGCGTCCATGCTGGGGAAATCCTATAGTAGCCGACCTATGAGCGCACGTCCCATTGCTTCCGCGACCCTGTCGTTCGGGCTGGTGTCCGTTCCGATCCAGCTGTTCTCGTCGTCCGAGTCCCGCGCGACCATCTCGTTCAACTGGCTCCACAGGGACTGCGGCTCACGGCTGAAGCAGCAGTACGTGTGCAAGAAGGACGAGCAGGTGGTGGAGCGCCAGGACATGGTCAAGGGCTACGAGTTCGGCAAGGGTCAGTTCGTCACGTTCACGCCGGAAGAGTTGAAGCTGCTCGACGAGCAGGCCAAGGAGGCCATCGAGATCACCGAGTTCGTGCCGGCCGAGCAGGTGGGGCGCAACCTGGTGAACAAGGTCTACTACCTGGGACCCGACAAGGGCGGCGCGCGCGCGTACCGTCTGCTCAGCGCCGCGCTCAAGGAAACCGGCCTGTCGGCGGTTGCCCGGTACTCGGCCCGTGGGAAGCAGTACCTGGTGCTGATCCGCCCCGAGGGCGAAGGGCTGGCGATGGAGCAGCTCTACTACGCGGACGAGGTCCGGCCGTTCAGCGAGGTGCCGGTGGGGGAGACCGAGCTCAAGCCGGAGGAACTCACCCTCGCCGTGCAGTTGATCCGCCAGGCGGCCACCGACTCGTTCGACGCCGCGCGCTACGAGGACGAGGTGCGGAAGCGCGTCATGGAGCAGATCGAGCGGAAGATCCAGGGGAAGGAGATCACGGCGGCACCTGAGGAGGAGCCCCAGACCCAGATCATCGATCTGATGGAGGCCCTGAAGCAGAGCCTCGCCAAGGGCGACGCCAAGAAGGAAGCCGCCACCGCCCCCGAATCCTCCCGCAAGCCCCGGCGGAAGACCGCGGGCGGCGACGCCTAGCCCGCATGCACGGCTTCGGCACGGCCGAAGTCGCCCGGCTGCTGGGGATGACGCCACGGCAGGTCCGGCGGCTGGCGCGCGCCGGATTCCTGCGGCCGGCGCGCGGACCGCGCCAGGCGTACCGGTTCTCGTTTCAGGACGTCGTGTTGCTGCGTGCGGCCAAGGCCCTCGCAGCGGCGGCCGTGCCCGCCAAGCGGATTCACCGCGCACTCCGGACGCTGGTCCGCCAGCTGCCGCACGACCGACCGCTGAGCGAGCTGCGCATCACGGCCGAGGGTGACCATATCGTGGTGCGGGACGGCCGGGCCACGTGGGTTCCCGAGTCGGCACAGCTCACCCTCGACTTCCTGGTGGCCGATCTCGCCACCGATGTAGCCTCGCTCACCCATCAGCACGCGCGCCGACGGGGCCGCGACGAGCCCGAAGACGCGGAAGGATGGTTCGCGCTCGCGGTGGAGCTGGAGACGGTCGCTCCCGCCGAATCGGAGGAGTGCTATCGGCGCGCGCTCCAGCTGAACCCGGATCTCCCGGAAGCCCTGATCAACCTGGGTCGCCTGCTCCAGGCCCAGTCCCGGCTGCACGAAGCCGAGGACTTCTACCGGCGCGCGCGCACCGTGCAGCCGGACCTGGCCGTGGCGGCCTTCAATCTCGGCACCGCGCTCGATGAGCAGGGACGAACGCAGGAGGCCATCGACGCCTACCTTGCGGCGGTGGACGTGGACCCTGGCTTCGCGGACGCCCACTACAATCTGTCCGGTCTCTACGAGCAGGCCGGAAACGCGGTGGCGGCGTTCCGACACCTGCGGCAGTACCGGGAGCTGACGGGCCGGCGCACGCGCTGAGACCGGCCGGCCGCGCTGGACAGGTCGAGCGGATTCCGCGACGTTTCCAACACGACTCCAACTCCCGTCCACCCGGAGCCCCACCCATGCGGCGTATCCTCCTCCCGTGCCTCCTCCTCCTCCTGCTCACGTCACGCGGCCACGCCCAAGGGGACATCGAGCGCCGCGGGGCATGGGGCATGTTCGCCATCGGTGCGGGCAGCGCCGGGGTGGATTGCGGGTTCTGTGAGGGCAACCGCGCGTGGGGTCCGTCCGGGATGGTCGCGTTCGGCGGAACACCCTCCCGCCGGGTACTGGTCGGCGGGGGTGCGTCCGGCATTGCCAAGACAGCCGGCGATACCGACACCTACTTGGGCTGGGCCTTGGGCCTCGTCCGCGCGTACCCCTCGGCATCCCTGGGGGTGTTCGTCAGTGGCGGGGCCGGCGTCGGCTACGGGCGCGGCACCAGCAGCGCGGACGCCTTCGACGCGCTGGGCGCGGGCTTTCTCGTGGGCCTCGGCTGGGACTTCGGGCTGGGGCCGAGTTTGGGGGTAACGGCGATCGCGAACTTCCTGCTCACGGCCGGGGGATACCTCAAGCAGAATGATGTCCAGGCGTCGGGATCGTTCAACCCCACGCTGTTCCAGTTCGGGCTCGGGGTGACGATGTTCTAGGCCAGGTGCCACCGGCCATGAAGGCCGGGTCCCTGGGCGCCGCCCGAGTTTCAGGCAATTCTCAGCCCCTCTTCACGGCGAAGGGGGTAGTAAACGGGAAGGCGCACTCCGGGGGGTCCCATGCCGGTCAACACGCTGAAGCGGTTCCTCGACGAGCAAGAGGTCCGTTACGTCACCGTCCGTCACTCGCCCGCTTTCACCGCCCAAGAGGTCGCGGCGAGCGCCCACATCTCGGGTTACGAGATGGCCAAGACGGTCATGATCAAGGTGAACGGCAAGGTCGCCATGGCGGTATTGCCGGCCCCGCTCCACGTCGATCTCCGGCACCTGCGGGAGCTCACCGGCGCCGGTTCCGTGGAGCTTGCCACCGAGTCCGAGTTCAAGACGCTCTTCCCTGAGTGCGAGCTCGGCGCCATGCCGCCGTTCGGCAGGCTGTACGGTATGGAAACCTACGTGGCACAGCGACTCGCCGAAGACGAGTACATCGCGTTCAACGCCGGGACGCACACCGAGTTGATCCGGATGCGCTTCCGCGACTTCGAGCGACTCGCCGAGCCCAAGGTCCTGGCGTTCTCGCACTAGTCGTCCCGGGGCATTCGGCGGTTTCCACACACGTGCACAAGAAGGCGCCCGGCCAGTTGGGCTCGGGCGCCAGACCCTCCGTGGGAGGGGTCGTTGTGCCGAGCGGCGCCGTGTGGCCACTTCCAGCCGCCGTCCGGCTAGTGCACCCGCGTAGACCAGCCCGACGGTTGCTCGGGCCCGCTAAGCGCGTTTGTGGAATCCCGGAACACGGGGTCGGTGATGTGGACCGGTCGCCCAGCCCGCGGGAATCCTGGGTGCACACGTACGATAGCACCCCACCCATGAAAGCGTGATGAAGCGACCGTGAGATGGCGAGGCTCGCCGACTCCCGGCCCGCCCGGATCGCAGCGCGTCTACATTCGCCCGGTGACAGATTCCACAGGATCTACCGGGACGGGCGTGACCCCCATCTCGTCGAGGTACCGGTTCCCGCCAGCGTCACGACCGCCCCGGGTTGCGACGCGCGTGAGCACCAACCGATCGCGGGCCCGCGTCATGCCGACGTAGAGCAGGCGTCGCGCTTCCCGGATCTCGTCGTGCCGCGCGTACGTAGTGGGGCCGTATCCGGGGATCTGGTAGTCCTCCACGCCCACCACATACACGCGTGAGAACTCGAGTCCCTTGGTGGCATGTAAGGTCAGGAGATTGACGCGGGCGCGATCCACGTCGACCCCCTCCGAGCTGGACAGCGCCACCCGTTCCAGGAACCGATCCAGCTCCTCGTCGAGCGACGCACCGGCGCTCTCGCGCACCAGTCGCATCAGACGGGCGTACGCTTCGGGATATCGCTGCTCCGCGGTCCGCTCGGTACGCAGGCGCTCGAGCAGCGCCTGTCCGCCGAGCCGATCGATGACCGTGGCGAGGTCGGGCAGGTCACGGCCGTCGAGTCGCTCCCGCTCGGCGGCGTAGAACTCCAGACAGCTACTGTAGGGACTCAGCGCGTACGTTCGCGCGATGTCGCGCAGCACTTCGGCCTCGTCGGACGACGGGCCCTGCCCCAGCACCAACCCGAGCCCCACGTAATCGAGCAGGTGCGCGAGCGCCGACTTCCGCGTCCGCGTGAGCTGCAGCCGTGTGAGGGCCACGAAGACCCCGGCCAGCGCCTCGGCATCATCGAGCGCGTGATGGGCCCGAGCCAACGGGACCGCAAACCGCTCCGCCAGCGCCTCCAGACCGGCACGGCCGGTTACGAGGGCGCGGGCCAGCACG
>JAOUDR010000746.1 GCA_029859185.1 Gemmatimonadota bacterium | reverse complement strand
CGTGACGCGTAGTCCGAGCCTCACGGTGTGGGATGATCGCTATGCGGTGCCCGGGTACGTCTACGGGACCGAGCCCAACAGCTTTCTGGCGGAGATGGTCACGCGGCTCGATGCGGGTGGACTGGCGCTCTCACTCGGTGAGGGCGAGGGGCGGAACGCGGTCTTCCTGGCGCGTGCAGGATGGCGCGTCATTGGCGTGGATCGCTCGCGGGTGGGGCTTCGCAAGGCGCGGCGGTTCGCGGCCGAGCAGGGAGTGCCGCTTGCGGCGTGCGTTGCGGATCTGGCCGCGTTTCCACTGCCGCCGGATCGGTTCGATTTGGTGATCTCCGTCTTCTGCCACCTCCCACCCGGCGTGCGGCGCGAGCTGCATGCGGCGGTCGCGCGCGCGCTGCGACCCGGCGGGGCGATCGTGCTCGAGGCCTACACCCCCCGCCAGCTCGTGTTCGGCACCGGTGGGCCGTCCGTGCCCGAGTTGCTGGTTACGCTCGACGACCTGCGATCGGAGCTTGCGGGACTCCGCTTCGTCGTGGGGCGCGAATGCGAGCGCGAGGTGCGTGAGGGACGGCTCCATCGGGGCCGCGGTGCCGTGGTGCAGGTGCTCGCGGTGCGGGACGGCGCGCCGGCATGACGCCTGCGCTCGACCCCGCGGTGATCGCCGCGCTGCGCGGCGCGCGGCACGTGGCGGCGCTGACCGGTGCCGGGATCTCGGCCGAGAGCGGGATCCCGACCTTCCGCGACGCCTTGACCGGGTTGTGGGCAAACTACAATCCGGAGGATCTGGCAACCCCCGAGGCGTTCGCGCGCCAGCCCGCCGTGGTGTGGGACTGGTACGCGGGCCGGCGCGGCGCGATCCGGGCGGCACAGCCGAACGCCGGTCATCGGGCACTCGTCGAGCTTGCGCGCCGCGTCCCGCGGTTCACGCTCATCACACAGAACGTGGACGGACTGCATCAGCGAGCGGGGAGCGTGGACGTGATCGAGCTGCACGGCAACATCCTCCGATCGCGGTGCTCCCGCGAGGGGGTGATCGTGGACGATCCCGCGCCGAACGCGAGTCCGCCGCCGTGCCCGCGGTGCGGCGCGCCGCTCCGACCCGACGTGGTCTGGTTCGGCGAGATCCTGCCACTCGAAGCGCTCGCGGCTGCCGAGGACGCGGCGGTGACCTGTGATGTGTTGCTGTCGGTCGGCACGTCGAACCTGGTCGTGCCGGCCGCTTCGCTCCCGTGGATGGCGGCGGGGCGGGGTGCCACCGTGGTGGTCGTGAACACGACGGCTGAGGGCCAACACTCCGGCCCCGGGATTCACTTTGCGGTGGGGGCAGCCGGGACGGTGCTGCCCGCGCTCGTGGCGGCGGCGTGGCCGGCGCCATGATCCCTGGGCTGCTGGTCATGGTGGGTGTGTCCGCCGTCCTGGCCATGATCGGGGAGGAACGGGGGCCACGCTGGCTGGTCTACGTGTGGAAGCCTGCCACGACCGTGATGATCCTCGCAATCGCGGTGTTCGGGGACCCCGGAACCGGGCGCTACCAGCTACTCATCGCCGTGGGGCTCGTCGCCTCACTTGCCGGGGACGTGTTCCTCATGCTCCCCAGCGATCGGTTCGTCGCCGGGCTCGTGAGTTTCCTGGCAGCACACCTCGCGTATCTCACGGCATTCGCGACGCCCCCCGGCGGCAGGTCTGCGTGGCTTGTGCTGGGGGTGCTCGTGCTCGTGGGGGGGGCCGTGCTCTGCGTGCTGTGGCCGGGCCTCGGGCAACTGCGCGGCCCCGTGAGCGGCTATGTCGCGGTGATTCTCGCCATGGCATGGATGGCCACGACGCGGTGGCTGCAGATGCCGTCAGGAGTCACGGCCGCCGCCGCGGGGGGCGCGCTGTTGTTCGTGGCCTCCGACACGCTGCTTGCGCTCGACCGGTTCCGGCGGCGGTTCGCCTTCGCCCGCGCCTGGGTGCTGGCCACATACTACACGGCCCAGACCCTGATCGCGCTCTCGGTGCCCGGGCTTC
>JAOUDR010000745.1 GCA_029859185.1 Gemmatimonadota bacterium | reverse complement strand
CGAACCAGCCGCGCCGTGACGCGCAGGCGCCGCCCTGACACCTGCAGGCTCCCTTCGAGGACGTTACGCACCCCCAGCGCGCTGCCGACGCTTCGGATGTCGTGCGACTGGCCACGGAATGCGAACGCCGAGGTCCGCGACGCCACGTGGAGGCCGCGCACCTTGAGCAGGGCGTGGATGATCTCCTCGCTGATGCCATCGCACAGGTAGTCGTGGTCCGGCTGTCCGCTCAGGTTGGTGAGCGGCAGCACGGCGAGGGACCGGGTGGGCGCGGTGTCGGCCTCGGGTGGCGCCGCCAGGGCATCCGCGAAGTCTCGCATGGTCGCGAACCGGTCGGTCGGGACCTTGGCGAGGGCCCGCTCGATCGTGTGCACGAACCGCGGGCTGAGCTCGGGGCGCACCGTGCTGAGCGGCGGAACCGGGTCGGCGATTTGCCGGGCGATGATCGCGCGGGCATTGGGACCCACGAACGGGACCTGCCCCGCGAGCATCTCGTAGATCACGCACGCGAGGCTGTACTGGTCGCTGCGACCGTCTACCGTCGGCTCGGCGCTGGCCTGCTCCGGGCTCATGTAGTGTGGCGTACCGATGGACAACCCGCCGCTGGTGATGCGCTCGTGCTCCGGCCCCGACGACGTGAGCGCGATTCCGAAGTCGCTCAGGACCGCGTGGTCCGCTTCGAGCAGGATGTTTTCCGGCTTGATGTCCCGGTGGACGACACCCTGCTGGTGCGCGTAGTGCAGGGCATCCGCCACTTCGCGGCCGATCCGCACGGCAGTGGTGATGGGCAGCTGCGGTTCCCGATCGAGGAGGTCCCGCAACGATCCACCGGTCACGTGCGGCATGACGTAGTACAGCATGCCACCCAGGTCGCCCGAATCGTAGAGCGGCAGGATGTGGGGGTGGCTCAAGCCCGCGAGCACTTCGATTTCCCTCAGAAAGCGGGCGCCAAGGACCTCCTGCATCTCAGGCCGAAAGACCTTCACGGCCACCCACCGGCGGTGCTTCAAATCCTCAGCGAGGTAGACCGCGGCCATCGCGCCAGCGCCGAGCGGACGCTCGATGCGGTAGCGGTCGGGCAGGGTGACGAGTACGTCCGTAGTGGTCGCGGACATGGCGGTGCTCCCACGGCGAAGGCCAGCTTGGTCTCCAGGAAGGTACCCGCGGACGCCCTGGATGATCTGTCCTGTCCCGGGCGCGCGATGCCGACGCGCGGTGGGCCGTGAGGCCGCTATCGGACCGACCCGACTGCCAACCCGAGCAGCCAGAGATTCGCCGGCGCCCCGAACGCATCACCGCCACGGCGCTCGAGCTCGACCACGACATATCCGGCCTCGGCCGGCGCGAGTCGCCGAGCCGTTCCACGGAGCGTGATCCGACCCGCCTGACCGGATGCGGGGTCCATCCAGTACAGCGAGTCGAGGGCCGTGGCCGCGACGAACACGGCGCCGCTCACCGCGATGTCGGTGACGGGCAGGGGCCAGACGCCCACCGGCGTACGGCTCCCGTCCGGCCCGAGACGCAGCATCGCGCGGGCGCTGTCGTCGGGAACGACGTAGACGGTCCCATCGTCGGCGACTGTGTAGGCCACCAGGCTGTCGCCGCCGGGGACCGGCACGATGGTGCCAGCCGCCAGGTCGAAGTCCATCAACGCGCGCGGAACCGTGATGGTGTCCGTGAACCGCCCTGCGCCGCCGCCCTTCACCTTGAACACGGAATCGTAGGCCGCCAGGAACCGGACGCGGTCGGGCGTCAGCCACGTCAGCTCGAGCCCCGTGTTGACGAGCCGATCGCCGGGCAGCAGGCGCGGGATGGACTGTGACGCGAGGGGCACGGATGGGGAGTCGGTGCTCGCAACGACGAAATCGTACGACCATGCGGCGAGGGCGCTCACGCGCGCGCTGCGGCGCCAGACGAAGGCGAGTTGCGTCCCGTCAGGCGAGAGCGACGGCTCGAGCCAACTGCTGACGAACGTATCCGCCACGGACGGTTGGGGGGGGCAG
>JAOUDR010000744.1 GCA_029859185.1 Gemmatimonadota bacterium | reverse complement strand
CCCGCGATCAGCACGGTCCTGCCGGACAGGGCCGCGTAATAGCCGCTCAGCTCGTCGGCGATCCGGGCGATGTCCTCCCGGATGATCTTGGAACGCTGCTCCATGTCAATCACTCACTTGTGGTTAATGGGATTTCCCACGGACCGAGAGCGTAGCAAGAATAAGACCAGATCGCCACCCTCCGGGGGCGTTTCGGGGGGTCGCCTAGCCCTGTACGCGCCGGGAGGCGCGTGTCGGTCGCTAGTGACCTCCGGATCTTCGGGCTACCGTTAGGGTCCGCCAAGTGATGGCCGTTCCTCCCAGGAGCACCATGTCGACTCGTTGGCCCGCCCGCATCGTTTTCGGCACGGCCGGAACCGCAGGGGTCCTCCTCGTCATCGTATCCCTGGTGGTGCCCACCACCGCCGTGGCGGGAGGCGGCCGGACGCTGGAAGCCTGGTGGACGGCCCAGTTCGGGCTTGCCATATGCCTGGCGGGCGTGGCGGCCTATCCCGGCTGGCGGCGGGCGGCACTGCTGGGAGCCCTGTTCCTCCTGGCCACGGGCGCGCAGCTGGCGCTCACCTCTCCGCTCTGGCTCCAGTACCTGGAACTGCGTCCTCGAATGCTGGTCACGGGCACCAGGCCCGTCGCCCTCGCGGTCCTGGGCCTGCAGGGGGTGACGGTGCTGGTGGGGATGCGTGGCCGCTTGCGCGACCTGGTCGCCGGCGTGCGAAGGCTCATGACGGTTCGGGTGGTGATGGTCGCGGTGTTGCTACTGGTGCTGGCGGGCGCGCACGCTTCGATTTTCTACCCGCACTTCCCGGCGCCCTACTACGTCGCCGGATACGTGGCACAGTTGGTGGCCGTGGGGGCGCTGTTCGCCCTGAATGCGGTGCACCTGTGGCTTCTGGCGCGGGCGCTGCCGGCGGATGTTCTGAGCCGCCTCGGCGAGCGGATCGGCCGGGCGATCACGTTGCCCGGTCAGGTCCGGCCGCCGACGCGGATCGACCGCTGGGTGCCGTGGCTCCTCGCCGCCTTCGTCGCGGTCCTCTCCGGATGGCTAGCCGTGACCGTGTTCGAACGCGTGCCGCACATGGAAGATGAAGTCGCCTTCATTTTCCAGGCAAAGCAGCTCGCATCATTCGGCCTGACCGGTCCCGCGCCGCCCGTCCCCGACGCGTTCATGACGTACCTGTTGGATACCGAAGCGGGGCGGTGGTTCGCCACGACGAAGCCGGGCTGGCCCCTGGTGCTCGCGATCGGCGTATCCGCGGGCGCGCCGTGGCTGGTGAACCCGGTGCTGGCCGCCGTGTGCGTGCTCCTCCTGCACGCCCTCGCGCTGCGCCTCACGGACCGCGGGACGGCGCACCTGGTCGGACTGTTGGGGGCGACCTCGCCGTGGGTCCTGTTCCTCGCCGCGTCGCAGATGGGGCACATCCTGCCCCTGCTGCTCACCGTGGGGGCGTTTCTCCTGATTCACATGGCCGTGGAGCGGCAGCGGCCGTTCCTGGCCCTCGCTGCCGGGCTCGCGCTCGGCTATGGCGTGTTGACGCGACCGCTCGACGGCGTGGTGGTCGGAGTGCTCGCCGGCGTGTACCTGCTGATCGAGTCCCGGGTGCGTTGGCGACTCCTGATCCCGTTCGCGGTGGGGTGTGTTGGCGGATCGATCGGGTTGCTCCCGTACAATGCCGGGGTCAGCGGAGCACCTTTGCGCGACCCCATGATGGGGTACCTGGACCGGCTCTGGTACCCGGGTGCCAACCGATTGGGCTTCGGCGACGATATCGGACCACCGGGCGGATGGGGGAATCTCGATCCCGCGCCCGGCCACGGGCTCGCGGAGGCGGTGTTGAACGCCAACCAGAACCTCTACAACCTCAACTTCGAACTCCACGGATGGGCGCTCGGATCGCTCCTGCTCATCTTCGCGTATCTGGCCTTCGGCCGGCAGTCTCGGCTGGATCGCCGTCTCTGGGTCTTCTGCCTCGCGCTCGTCGCGACGTACAGCCTCTACTGGTTCAGCGG
>JAOUDR010000106.1 GCA_029859185.1 Gemmatimonadota bacterium | reverse complement strand
AGATCTGTAACGTTCGCGATATCACCGAGACGCCGCCGGCCGACTGGTCGACCGACCGGCGGATGGCGTACCTCGACTGGGCCACGCACGTGGTAAACGCGTGCCGGGGCGCAAACCCCCGACTGGAAGCGACATTCGACGCGGCTGTGGCAAGGGCCCAAGAGGTGATCGAGGCAACCAGATGAGCCCCGAGCTCCCTCTCCTGCCGTTCCCCCTCGCGCCGATCCCGATCACCCTGCAGTTTCTTCCCTGCCCCACAGCAAGAGAGCGTAGATGAAGTCGTACGACATCGGCATCCTCCCCGGAGACGGCATCGGCCCGGAGGTCCTGCGTGAAGGCATCAAGGTGCTCGATGCGGTCGCCGCCCTGGAAGGATTCTCCTACAAGCCCGTCGCGTACCCCTATAGCGGGGAGTACTACCTCAAGACGAAGGAACTCGTGCCGCCACCCGTGATCGACGAGTGGCGCACACTCGATGCCGTGCTGCTCGGCGCCATCGGACACCCGGACGTGGAACCCGGGCTGGTCGAGCGGTCGGTCATTCTCGGTCTCCGGTTCGGCCTGGATCTCTACATCAACCTGCGGCCGATCAAGGTGTACGCCGAGCACCTGTGCCCGATCAAGGGGAAGGGGCCCGCCGACATCGAGTTCGTCGTCGTGCGGGAGAACACGGAGGGCCTCTATTCCCAGATCGGTGGCCACCTGAAGAAGGGCACGCCCGACGAGGTGGCGCTCGTGAACGGCGTCTACACCTGGAAAGGCTGCGAGCGAGCGTCCCGATACGCTTTCGAGCTGGCCGTCAAGCGTGCCGCGGAGCGTGGCCCTGGGCGCAAGCCGCAAGTCACCTTGGTCGACAAAGCCAACGCCATCCGACCACACGACATCTGGACCCGCTCGTTTGCTCAGGTGGCACGGGACTTCCCGGAGGTGCAGACCGATCACGCCTACGTGGATGCCTGCTGCATGTGGATGATCAAGAACCCGGAGTGGTTCGATGTGATCGTGACGACGAACCTGTTCGGCGACATCATCACCGATCTCGGCGCGATGCTCCAGGGCGGGATGGGGATCGCCGCGTCGGGCAACATTCACCCCGGCAAGACCTCGATGTTCGAGCCGATCCACGGCTCCGCCCCGAAACACGCCGGCAAGAACATCGCGTGTCCGCTGGGGGCGGTGGGTGCCGTTGGCATGATGCTGGATTTCCTCGGTGAGACCGAAGCCGCCGCACGCGTGGAGCGGGCGGTCGCCGATCTCCTGACGAGTGGGGCGGTCCCGTCGGCCGACGCGCGGAGCGGCATCGCCACCTCGGCCATGGGGGACATGGTGGTGGAGCGACTGGGCGGATAGGCGGACGGGGCGGTCTAGGCGGTCGAGGCGGGTCGAACAGTGGGCATCGGGGTAGGATGCTGAAGAATGCTCGACATCGTCTTGTGGACCTCCGGAGTCCTCGTCCTGCTGCTGGTTGCGGATCGCAGTCTGCTCCGCATGGAGCGGAACGGCTGGATCAACTACCGGCGCCGCGGGCTCAGCCGCGGCGGGGCGGCGTATCACGCGCTGGTCCTCCAGTCCATCTTCAGTCCCGGCGCCGAGCATCTCAGCCAGGTCGTGTACGAGCAGGAGGTGCAGCGGGACGATTCCGGCGACCCGCCGGGGGATGACCCGGACGACGAGACGTTCGAGGTACAACCGGGCTCCGCACAAGCCACTTGACTGGCGTGCGCCACGCGCTGGCAGGGATCAGTGGGGCGGTTAGCTTCTCTGGGTGCAGCGCCGCCGCTCGCCGTGTCGGATCGGTAGCGACTCGTCACAACGGAGGTGTCAAATGGCAATCAAACTCCGCGATCTCTCCCGCGCCTGGGCGCGCGCCTCGACGCGCGGCTGTGTGCCCCATCTGCCGGCGCCGGGCTGTTGGCCCGACAGGTCTTTCCAAGACATCCGCCAGTGCTTTCCCCCAACGGGAAAAAGTACGACCCCGGAGCAAGGCACCAAGGCCCACGTGTCACGTCGATTGCACCGCGCCCTCCGCCCCTGGGAGAACGTGTGACGAGCACCGTGCTGGAGATCGGCCGGCGGATCGCCGGACTCAAGTGTCTCGTCGGTAACACCCCGCTCCTCGCGATCGACTTCCGCTTCCGCGGCCGGCAAGGCGTGCTCTACGCCAAGGCCGAGCACATCAACATGACGGGCAGCATCAAGGACCGCATGGCGCTGTTCATCATCGAGCAGGGCTACGCGCGTGGCGAATTGCAGCCCGGGGACCGGATCGTCGAGGCGACGAGCGGGAACACCGGGATCGCCGTGGCCGCGGTCGCCCGGGCCATGGGACACCCGGTTTCCATCTTCATGCCGGACTGGATGAGTCGCGAACGGATCAACCTCATCCGCGGCCTGGGGGCGGATGTTCACCTCGTCAGCAAGGAGGAGGGCGGATTCCTGGGCAGCATCGCCCTCGCCGAGGCGGAGGCTGCAGCCGGGACGCCGACGTTTCTGCCGCGGCAGTTCTCCAACGAGGACAACAGCACGGCCCACGAGCACACGACCGGCCCCGAGATCTGGTGGCAGCTCCGGTTCCGCGGACTCACACCCGATGCCTTCGTGGCCGGCGTCGGCACGGGCGGCACCATCATGGGGGTGGGCCGGTTCCTGCGCACGCAGCATCCCGACGTGCGGCTCCACCCGCTGGAGCCAGGTAACTCACCCACCTTGTCGACGGGCCATTGCGTCGGCAAGCACCGGATTCAGGGCATCTCCGACGAGTTCATCCCGCCCATCATCCACCTCGAGGAGTTGAACGAGGTCATCGCCGTGGACGACGGCGACGCCATTCTCATGGCGCAGCAGCTCGCGAGCCAGCTGGGGATTGGTGTGGGGATCTCGTCCGGCGCCAACTTCCTCGGCGCCCTGATGGTGCAGGACATGCTGGGACCGGACGCGATCGTCGTCACCGTGTTCCCCGACGACAACAAGAAGTACCTCAGCACCGACCTGTTGCGCGACGAGCCGCTCAAGAAGGGATTCCTCACGCCCGAGGTCGAGCTGGCCGGATTCCGCGGTCTCAAGCGGGTCTGCCACACCTGCTGCGATCCCTTTGAGTGCCTCGATGCGCTTCCACCTGGGGACGTCCGTGCCGCCGAACTGGCGCTACCTCCCTGTTCCCGCAGGCTGAGTACCGCCGGGAGCTAGGGCCCGCCGAGCGAGCGCAGGATCACGCATGCCGTCGCTGATCCGCGAGATCCAGAGTGGTGGACAAACCGGCGTGGACCGCGCGGCGCTCGATGCCGCGATGGCGCATGGAATCCCCTATGGCGGGTGGATCCCGCGCGGGCGGCTCGCCGAGGACGGCGTGGTTCCCGACCGATACATCCACATGGTGGAGACGGTGGAAACGGACTACGCCGCCCGGACCGAGCGGAACGTTCAGACTGCGGACGCGACGCTCGTAATCCACTTCGGGCCGCTCGAAGGAGGATCGCTGCTCACCGCCGAGCTGGCGGCTCGGTTCAACAAGCCCTGCCTGACCATCGACCTGGACACCGAGCAGCAGGACCAGGCTCTCCAAGCCACGCGGGCCTGGCTCACTGCGCTGGCTGCACAAGTGCGGCTCAACGTGGCGGGGCCGCGCGCGAGCGTGGCCCCTGATGGGTACGGGCGCGCGCGGGCCTTCCTGGAGGCACTGCTCGGGGAGGTCGTTCCGTGACGGGTCCGCCGAACCACCGCGGGTCGGCGATACTTGTACCCGCCGAGGCACTGCCGATTCTCCCATGCCGGAAGCCCCGAGCACGCTTGGACGTATACTTCGTGGTCGCCGCCGTCCTGCGCAGTTCTGAATGGAGGACCACCAAATGAAACCGGCCTCGCTGCTGAGCTGCATCTTCCTCGCGCTCGTCGCCATCGCGCATCTCGCGCGCTTCGTACTCGCCGTACCGATCATCGTGGGCGACGTGACATTCCCGATGTGGCCGAGCGCGGTGGCCACGGTCGGGGCGGGCGGCCTCGCGATCTGGCTATGGCGCGAGCAGCGCGCGATGGCGCGGGTCCATCCCGTGCCACTGTAGCGCGGCCGAGGGCGGCTCTGCCACCGGAGCGTCCGGTAACATGTCACCGCACAACCTGGAACTCGTCGAGCGGACGCTCACGGCAGGACCGTTTCCGACGACCGACGGCTGGCACTGGATGTACCGGCTGTTCGCGCGCCTCGCCCCACCGAACAGCGCGCGCCGCCGGGCGGTCTGCCGCTACTTCCTCCCCGGGCGACTCGAGCGCTGGGGCTGGGGGCGCCTCTACCGGCTGCTCGGTGTCCACCTGTTCGGGGCCATCATCCCGACGGGCGGCGTGGCCGTCAGGCGCCTCACCGGTGCGCGGATGGCGCCGTACACGCTCGCCCGGCGGACCGTAACGTCAGCACGCAGCTTCTACTACCGGACGTGCGTCTTCGAAACCCTTCACCTCCCGTTTCTCCTGGCGCTCCTCGGCATCACGATCGATCGGGCGGCATTGGGCCGTCTCGATCTCGCGGCGCAGGACATGTTGGTCAACCTGGCCCTGAACATCTATCCGATCATGCACCACCGGCGCACGCGTACGCGCATCGTGCGACTACTGACCCAGGAAGCCGCACGGAAGCCACCGGAACCGTGACCCTGCCTCCCGGCCCCCTGTGGGGGCAATCAGGTCGCCACTCGTTAGATTGCTCTCATGATCGGGGGACGCCGGTGGCCTGGCCGGTGCTCCACGAACCCAGCAGGAAACCTGGTGTTGGAGGATGGTATGTCGAAGAGCGAAGACCGGAAGCTCGCCGCCCTGGTGAAGAAGACCGCCGCCAAGGTCGCCAACGCCAAGCCCAAAGGCCAGCGGCGTCACGACCCTACGCTGCCACCTGAGTCCGAGGACGACATCGATCGGCACCGGTTCTTCTCCGAGATGAAGAAGCGCGAGTTCTAGCGGCGGACACCAGCCCGCTTTCTCCTCGAATGCCCATGCCCGCAGATCAAGGGCCTGAGCGGTTCTCGATCCGCATCGCCATCCAGCCCGACGACATCGACCAACTGGGACACGTCAACAACGTGGTGTACCTGCGCTGGGTCCAGGACGCCGCCGTCGCCCACTGGCGCGCGACGGCCTCGGCCGCCGATCAGGAAGCGCTGGCGTGGGTAGTCACCCGACACGAAATCGACTACACCCGACCGGCCACCGAGGGCGACGAGATCATCGCCACTACCTGGGTCGGCACGGCGTCCCGCCTCGCCTTCGATCGACACACCGAACTGCATCGCGCCCGCGACGGGAAACTGCTCGCGCAAGCGCGCACGGTCTGGTGTCCCATTGATCGCGCCACGGGCAAGCCAACCAAGGTGAGTAGTGCGGTGCGCGCCACGTTCTCGGTCCCGTTGCCCGTTGACGGAGCCGCTCCGCCGTAAGGTCGCGGGCCGTCCTCGAGTGCCACCGACCGTGACGGAACCTCCAATCTGAGAGCACCCTGATGACAACCGACGTACTCAAGCGACTCCTCCTGCGCGACCTCGACGCCCTCCGCCGCGAGCTGATGGCCTATGAGCGCGAAGCAGATCTCTGGACCTGTCCGCCCGGGATCGAGAACTCTGCCGGCACACTCGCGCTGCATGCGGCCGGCAACATCCAGCACTTCCTCGGCACCCACCTCGCCGGCACCGAATACGTGCGGGACCGCGAGCGGGAGTTCACCGGGCGCGGGATTCCCCGGTCCGAGCTGGTGCAGGAGATCGAGCGGGCCAAGGATGCCGCGCGGCTGGCGCTCGACGCGTTCTCCACAGCCCGGCTCGACGAACCGCTGCCGATTGACGTCGGCGGCGTACGACCGCAGACCGGCACATTCCTGATGCATCTGGCGGCCCACCTGGCCTACCACCTGGGCCAGGTGGACTACCACCGCCGGCTGGTGACCGGTCAGGGAGCCACCGTCGGGGCACAGGCGGTGGCGGAATTGATGGACGGCTGACCACCTCGCGCTCGGCTGCGTCGGACCTCACCCCCGGAGTGGCAATGCTCACGCGCCGCAATTTTCTCGTCCAGTCGTCTTCCTGCGCGGCCCATCTCGCGCTGGCGGCCGCCGTCACTCTTCCGGTGCGCCGCGCACGGTGGGCCCAGAACCCGATCGGTCGAGTGGTCGCGCGCGAGGCGTTCGGCACACTGGAACAGATCGCGGACGGGATGTGGGCTCTGGTATCGGATCCGTTGGGCGGGGACCGAACCACGCTCGCGAACGGTGGCCTGATTGCGGGGAGCGCGCACGTCCTGGCCATCGAAGGGTTCTACCAGCCGGCAGGGGCCACGTGGCTTGCCGGCAAAGCGCGTGAGTTGACCGGGCGCTGGCCGACCCACGTGGCGCTCACGCACTACCACTCGGACCACGCCAACGGCGTAGCCGGCTACGCGAGCGGCGCGCCGGCACCCGTGCTGCACGCCACCGCCCGCACCCGTGACGATGTTGTCGAGCGCAATCGACCGGAGGATGCCGCCCGGTCCGCTGCGCTGGCGGATGCTGTGCTCCTGGCCGATACGGCCCCCATGACCCTCGACCTCGGCGGTCGCGCCGTTCGCATCGTCCCGCGCCAGGGCCACACCGCCAGCGACATCAGCATCGAGGTGGACGACCCGAGCGTGGTGTTCTGCGGCGATCTGGTCTGGAACGCCATGGTCCCGAACTACGTGGACGCCATTCCCACCAAACTCGATGCTGCGGTGCGCGCGCTGCGACGCGACCGGGAGACGATCTACGTACCCGGGCATGGCGCGCTCGCACGCGCCCCCGAGTTCGACCGCTACGTGGTCATGCTGGAGGCCATCGGGACGGGCGCGCGCGCCGCCCACGCGCAGGGTCGGTCCGCGGAGGACGCGGCAGCGGCTTTTGCGCTTCCCGCGTCGCTCGGCGAATGGGCACTCTTCAGCCCGACCTTCTTCGCCCGGGCTTTCGCGGCGTGGTACCGCGAGTTGGGAGCCTAGCAGCCGGCTCGCGGACCGCGCGCCCCCCCGTATCTTCTCTGCCCGCAGGCAACGGACACCACTGTCGTGCCGGTCCGGCATCGACCACGGAGACGAGAATGCTGCCACGCACCCCGCTGCTCGTTGGAGCCTGCCTGATCGGGCTGGCTGGCCCCCTCGCACCGCAGTCACCGACCGCCACGACGAGCGAGCTGCGTGAAACGGTCGACCGGTACGCCACTGACCGTGCCGTGCTGCTCCGCCGATACGACGTGCCCTATTCGCCGGCACGCCAGGAGCGCATGCGCACGTTCTACGAGGAATGGCGCTCGCGCCTCGCGGCGGTGGACTTCGCGGCACTCGGAACCGAAGGTCGCGTCGACTACGTGCTGTTGGATCACGAGCTCGCCTACCAGCTTGCCCTCCTCGCGCGGGACGGCCGGGCCTTTTCAGAGATGCGTCCGTGGCTGCCGTTCGCCCTCACCATCATGGACCTCGCGGAGGCGCGGCGCCGGATGGAGCCGCCGGACGGCCCGCAGGTCGCCGAGACCCTGACCGCCCTCGCTCACCAGGTGGACAGTGTCCGGAAGGCCGTCGTCGCGAGTGGGAAGCAGGAGGGCCGGGATCGCATCGTTGGCCGGCGCGCAGCCAACCTGCTGGACGACCTTCAGCGGTCGCTCCGATCCTGGAACCGGTTCTACGCGAACTACGATCCGCTTTTCACGTGGTGGACATCGGAGCCGTTCCGCCAGGCCGATGCGTCGCTGTCAGCGTACTTGGAGTACCTGCGAACGTCGGTGGTCGGCGTCCGTCCCGGTGAGGCGGACCCCATCATCGGCGACCCGATTGGCGTAGAGGGACTGCGGGCCGATCTGGCCCACGAGATGATCGCGTACACGGTGGATGAGTTGATTGCCATCGCGGAGCGGGAGTTCGCGTGGTGCGAGGCCGAGTACCGGAAGGCGGCGCGGGAAATGGGCTTGGGCGACGACTGGCGCGCCGCGCTCGAGCGGGTGAAACAGACCTACGTCCCGCCCGGCGAGCAGACGCGTCTGGTCCGCGACCTCGCGGCAGAGGCCACCGCCTTCGTCGAGGCCCGAGACCTGCTCACCGTACCGCCGCTCGCCAAGGAGATCTGGCGCATGGAGATGATCTCGCCGGAGCGGCAACGGGTCTCGCCGTTCTTCCTCGGCGGGGAGGTCTTCCAGGTCTCGTATCCGACCGATGCCATGACGCACGAGGACAAGCTC
>JAOUDR010000742.1 GCA_029859185.1 Gemmatimonadota bacterium | reverse complement strand
TGAGTTAGAGACGCCGCGAACTCGCAGCTCACGTCTCAGAGCCACTCGGCGCCTCGGCGTCCAGCTCACATGACTCACCGTCTACCCCTCTAGACCCTCACTCCGGGCCGAACCACCCGTCCCGATCTCACCCCCGTCGATTCACCATCTCTCACGACGAACTGCCCGTTCACCATCACGTGCGGGATCCCGACGGGGTATTGATGCGGGTTGGCGAACGTCGCGCGGTCGGCCACGGTGTCGGGATCGAACGCCACGAGGTCCGCGAACGCGCCAGGCGTTATCGTCCCACGGCCCTCCAGGCGGAGCCGACGGGCAGACATGCCGGTCATCTTGTGGATGGCGGTCTCGAGCGGCATGGCGCGCTGCTCGCGGACGTAGTGGCCGAGCACGCGGGGGAAGGTGCCGAAGTTGCGCGGATGTGGGGTACCCTCGGA
This sequence comes from Gemmatimonadota bacterium, assembly GCA_029859185.1. Taxonomy (GTDB): domain Bacteria; phylum Gemmatimonadota; class Gemmatimonadetes; order Gemmatimonadales; family GWC2-71-9; genus JAOTWJ01. Next base: position 1,569 of record JAOUDR010000742.1, on the reverse strand, counting down.
CAGGGGTCCATCCGCGGAGAGCGCCGACCCGTCGGAGCAGACCATGCCGAGGGGGTGTGCGAGGAACCGGGTGGTGTTCTCCTCGCTCATGCCGAAGCCCACCATGCCGGATCGCGCCCGGTCCCCGCGAACGAGCTGCAGCAGCAGGGCGTAGGGCTCCATCCCACGCGCCTGCGCGAGTGCGCCCAGCCGCTGCCCTTCGGCCCAGGCCAGCTCCGGTGCACTGGTGGACGTGACCTGCACCGCATCCCAGCTGCCGAGCTGTGCGATCTTGGCGCGCACGGCCTCCTCGATGCGCGGTGCCACCTCGGAGTCGTCGAGCCGCTCGAGGAAGCGGTCGGTGCCACCGTCGCGCGCCCAGATCGGGAACAGGTTGGAGAGCCCGGTGCTGAACGCCACGTACGGATAACGGTCGTACATCACGTCAATCCCGTCCGCCCGCGCCGCCTCGAGCAGGTGCAGCACCGGCTCGGCCTTCCACCAGTTGCGTTGCCCCTGGGCCTTCAAGTGCGAGATCTGAACCGGGACACCGGCGAGGCGCCCCACGTTCAGCGCCTCCTCGACCGCCGCGACCACGCGGTCGTCTTCGTTGCGCATGTGGCTCGCGTACGGGAGGCCGGTGCCCTGGAGCGGGCGGGAGAGGGCCACCAACTCGGCGAGGTCGGCAAAGGCGCTCGGCACGTACTCGAGACCGCTTGAGACCCCGCAGGCGCCGTCGCGCAGAGCATTCGCTACCAGGGCGACCATCCGGTCCAGCTCCTCAGCCGTGGCACGGCGGTCGTCGTTGCCGATCACGTAGCCCCGGACCGAGCCGGCACCCACCATGCTCGCGAGGTTGATCCCCGGTGGGTTGCGCACGAGCCAGCGGAAGAACCCGCCGAGGTCGGCGAAGTCGAAGTCCACACCGTACCGCGACGCGTACCGCTCGCGCGTCGCGCGCGCCTCGTCCTCCCGCCACGGTCCGATCGAGTCGCCGTCCTGACCGGTGACCTCGGTGGTGACACCCTGGCGGATCTTGCTCGCCGCGCTCGGGTCGACGGCCAAGCCGAGGTCGGTGTGGGAGTGGATGTCGATGAAGCCCGGCGCGAGGGCGAGATCCGTGAGGTCCAGGACCTGCGCGCCTGGAGCGTCGAGCGATCGACTCACCGCCTCGATGCGGTCGCCGGCAACCGCGACATCTGCCTGGACCGGCGGCGAGCCGCTGCCGTCGTAGACCAGCGCGCCGCGCAACAGCAGGTCAGCGCTCACGCGGCGGCGGCCGGGCCGGACGAGGATGCTCAGTGAGGGCGCGCCACCCGCAAGCCCGGCCACCAACCCCGCCGTGGCGCCAACGAATGTGCGACGATCGGTCATTGCGCTGTCTTCTCCCGGGGTGTCCCGTGCTGAGAGCGCGGGCTCGGCCGAGCAACGAGACGCTGAAGCGTGAGCTACCGCGGCGGGGCCTCCTTCAGGACGCGGTTGCTTGGCCGAGCGCGGGCTTCAGCCCGCGACTCCCACGCCTCGAGACATCAACCCAACACGCGAACCCGACACGCTGGATCAGCCGAGCGCGTTGATCCCGAGCGCCAG
>JAOUDR010000743.1 GCA_029859185.1 Gemmatimonadota bacterium | reverse complement strand
CTTGCTGCTCGAGGCCGATTCGCCGGCGGTGGCCGCCATCCCCGCGAAGGCGCGCGGCGAAAGCGCAGGCGGGCCCGCGGCCTTGGCGTGGCTTGCCGACATGGCGACGTACTGGCAGCCCTCGTACGAAAGCGCGCGCCTCCACGATCAAGGCGGTAGCGGAGCGCGCAGCGACTGGCTGGTGGGCGGCGACGCGGGAACGCCCGTCGGCAGCGCGGGCGAGGACAAGCCGAACAAGGGCCTGTCAGAATCGAGCGCCAGCATCGACTGGACCAGCGTAGGCGTCGGCCGGCTGGGCGTCGAGATATCGCCGTACGCACCGGCCACACCCGCGAAGTCCACGGCGTCCAACCTGGCGGAGTTCGTGGTGAAGTTCCAGAATGCGGAGGCGCAGGACACGCGCTTCGATAGCCTTGGTCGCGCGCTGTTCGGCAACAAGGTCAAGCGCTGACGCGGTGCAGCCCGGATCGTGGGCCGGCGGCTCGCTGCCGCGCGGCGCCCGGGCCGAGGGTGAACTGCATGCGCAGGGAGCGGCGGCCGCAGCCCGGCTGAGGCACGGCAGCGCGCCACCACGGGATTTCAACTCGCACAGGAGACAGTGAACATCATGGCGACCAAGGCACCGGAAACACCCGAGATCCGCGGCGACACCGCCGGCATGAAGATCAAGTGGGACGACTCGATGATGAAGAGCTCCTACGCCAACGTGTGCAACATCACCAGCACGCGCGAGGAAGTGGTCCTGCTGTTCGGGATGAACCAGGCGTGGAACCGCGGGCAGAAGGAGGTGACCATCCAGCTCACCGACCGCATCGTCATCAGCCCGTACGCCGCCAAGCGCATGAGCATGCTGCTGGACAACGTGGTGAAGGAGTACGAGAAGCGCTTCGGGCCGCTGAACATCGAGACGGCGGGTGGCGGGGCGCAGTAAGGCCGCGCCGGCGCCCCCGCGGTGAGCTCCAGCACGCCGGAGATCCACGACTCTGCCGGCCACGGCCCGGTGGCCGACCTCGCCTCGCGCCGCTCACCGCGTGCGGCATCGAGGCGCTGGTGGTGATTGGCGGCAACGGCTCGCAGAGCGGCTCGGCGGCGCTTGCCGCGGAGGGGCTCCCGGTGGTGGGCGTTGCCTCGACGATCCGCAACGACCTGCACGTGCGCGGCGAAATCCTGCGCACGCCGCTCGCGGAAATCGCCGGGCGCACGCGGCCGGCGGACACCGCGCTGGTCGAGCTGGCGCGGGTGCTCGCCACCTAGGCGGGCCCAACGGTCCGGTGCGCTGCGGGAATGACCGAAGTGGCGCCAGGGGCATCCGGTCCGATTCGCATAGATAACGGTGTGGTGCGCGTCGAGGCGGCCGCGCGCGCGGCTCGAGGTCGCGGACGACCTCTGCGCGCTGGTGCACTTCGACAACAGCGATCACATCAACGGCGGCGACGGCAAGGACAAGACTGACGGCGGGCCCGGCTGGGACAGGACGACGAGCGGAAACGAGAGCTCGAGCAGCCTGCGCGGTAAGGTGGCCGCTCGCGTGACCGACTGGGAGGATTCGTTCGGACGCTTCGGACTCGCGTGCGCGCCCCTCGGTGGTGCGACGCTGGCCAAGGGTGGCGCGAGCGGCAGCTTTGCGAGCTTCGAGAAGCCGAAGTACCGGTCCGCCCGCAGGGCCAGGACAATTGTCCTGCGCGGCGGGCATTGGCAACTTCCCGAGCGCCTTCGCCAGACGGAACTCCGCGGGTAAGGCGGTGACGTGCACGCCGGGGTGAAGGCGAGGACATGCTGCGTGGGGACGCGGCGCACGCCGACCGCTTGACGGGGATCAAGACCAAGACGTGGAAATGTGTTCACATGCCAACCGTGGAATTGCGCTCCTCCCCCGATAGCCATCCGGGAGGCAGGCGCCGAATGTAGGCGAGGGAATGTTGCCGAGCTTGGCGGAGATCTTCCGGGGGCGCTACGCTGACGGAGTCCGGCGGGGGGCGCAACTGCGCAAGGCCGGGGCGCTCGGC
>JAOUDR010000105.1 GCA_029859185.1 Gemmatimonadota bacterium | reverse complement strand
TGCCGCGCCGTTCGACGCGGGGAAACTCCGGTTCACGTCAACGCCGGTCCCGGTGCTCGAGGGCGTCCGCACCGTGATCGCCTCGCCAGACCTGGCACTCTCGCAGAATGGCACCCTGCTGTTCGTTCCGGGGGAAGCGGGGGTCAGCAGCGCGCCGGTGGAGGTCGTGTGGGTCGATCGGACCGGCGTGGCGACCCCGGTGGATTCCGGATGGGCCATCGTGCCGTCGGGCAACGGCGGCATTGCCCTCTCACCCGACGGCCGGCGCCTTGCCCTCGCCGTCCAGGCGTCGGGGTCGGAGGACATCTGGATCAAGGAGCTGGATCGCGGTCCCTTCACGCGGCTGACGTTCGAGGGGAGCAACCTCCGCCCCGCCTGGTCCGCCGATGGCCGCTCCGTGCTGTACGTGTCCGCGCTCCCCGACGGGAACTACGACCTGCGACGACGACGGGCGGATGGGACCTCCGCCCCGGAGACACTGCTCGACGCTGCACGGACGCTCTTTGAGGTCCTGCCGACCCTGGACACCGCCGAGTTTCTCCTGCGCCTCGGGGGGGCGCCGACGCGGGACATCTACCTGTTTCGGCGCGGGCCCCAGGCCGGCGACAGTACGATCGCACCGCTTGTGGCAAGTGACGGGTATGAGGAGGTGGCCATCGCGCTCTCTCCCGATGGACGCTGGCTCGCCTACGGGTCGAACGAGTCGGGCAGATTCGAGGTGTACGTGCGACCGTTCCCCGACGTGAACGGCGGGCGGTGGCAGATTTCGGGGAGCGGCGGCAATGAGCCCAAGTGGGCGCACAGCGGGCGTGAGCTGTTCTACCGGGCGGCCAACGGCAACCTCGTAGCGGTGACCGTCAACCCCGGCACGGCGTTCAGCATCGGGGAACAGCGGGTGCTGTTCTCGGCAAGTCCGTACATGAACAACCCCTCCTACCCGGAGTACGCGCTGAGCCAGGACGATCGTCGATTCCTGTTCAAGCGCTTTGTCGGCTTGCAGGAGGGCGGTGCCCAAACCACGACCGCCGTGCTCGTGCAGCACTGGCTCACCGAGCTGCGCACCGGCCGGCCCAGCCGATGAGCCCCGTCGCCGACCGTCTCACCACGACCCTCGAGGGCCGCTACCGCATCGAGCGAGAACTCGGCGCGGGCGGTATGGCCACGGTCTATCTCGCGCACGACGTGAAACACGACCGCAAGGTCGCGCTCAAGGTCCTGCGCCCCGAGCTGGCCGCCGTGATCGGCGCCGAGCGGTTTCTCAAGGAGATCAAGCTCACGGCCAATCTGCAGCACGCGAACATCCTGCCGCTGTACGACAGTGGCAGCGCGGCAGCGCCGCAGGCCGTTGGTGGACAGGAGTTTCTCTACTACGTCATGCCGTACATCGAGGGGGAGTCGTTGCGGCAGCGGCTCGACCGCGAGACGCAGCTCCCGATCGACGATGCGTTGAAGCTCACCGGTGAAGTCGCCGCGGCGCTCGACTACGCGCACCGCCAGGGCGTCATCCACCGCGACATCAAGCCCGAGAACGTGCTGCTGCACGACGGCCAGGCGTTCGTCGCGGACTTCGGCATCGCGTTGGCGGTGAGTGAAGCCGGCGGGTCCCGCATGACCGAGACCGGCATGTCGCTCGGCACGCCGCACTACATGAGCCCCGAGCAGGCCATGGGCGACCGCGAGCTGACGCCCAAGAGCGATGTCTATGCGCTTGGGGCCATGCTCTACGAGATGCTGACGGGGGAGCCCCCCTTCAGCGGGCCGACCGCGCAAGCGATCGTCGCGAAGGTGATGACCGCAACGCCCGTCGCGCCGACGGAGCTGCGCGCGACCGTACCGGATCACGTCGAGGCGGCGGTATTGCGTGCGCTGCAGAAACTGCCGGCGGACCGCTGGGTCTCCGCCGCCGAGTTCAACGCGGCGCTGCAGGGCGCCGTCGCCACTCGCGCCATGCCGGGGCACCGCGCGGCGCCACGGGCGAGCGGCCCGTGGCGGGCCGTGGCGCTCGGGGCCCTCGCCGCGGCCGCATTGCTCGCCGTGATCGCCGCGTGGGGCTGGCTCCGGCGGTCGGGCCCGCCCGCCGAGGTCGCCCGCTTCACGCTCACGACCGCGCCGGACGCGAGCATCCTCGTCAACCAGCTCTCCAGCGCCGTCGCTATCTCGCCGGATGCGCGCACGTTCGTCTGGCTCGGCCCGGGGACGCCCGAGCAGCGGCTCTACACGCGCCGCATCGACGACCTTGCGGTCGAAGTCATTCCCGGCACCGACGGGGCGTACATGCCGTTCTTCTCGCCGGATGGCCGATGGCTCGGCTTCGCGCAGGGCATGCAGCTCCGCAAGGTGGACCTCGAAAGCGGGACGACGCTCACCATCGGTCCACTCGTGATGTCCGCCCAGTTCGTGAGCGGTGCGTTCTGGAGCGAGGCGGACACCATCTACTACTCGATGGAAACCCAGGGCGGCCTGTACAAGGTCTCCGCCGCGGGCGGCGCCCCCCCGACCCGCCTCGGCGTGGACTCCACGCGGCTCTACTACTGGCCGTCGCTGGCGCCCGGCTCGCGGTGGCTGGTCACGTCCGCGACGGACCCGAGTCGTACCGGCCGGGGAACGGACATCGTCGCCATCTCCCTGGAGAGCGGAGCGGTCCGCACGGTGATGAGTGAGGTGCCCTGGGGCATGGCGCTGACGGACGAGGTGATGCTCGCGCGGCTCGCCGACGGCTCGATCCTCGGGGCGCGCTGGGACGCCAATGACCCCGCCATGGTCACCGACCGCGTGCCGCTCCTGAACAACGTCCAGGGCACGGCCCAAGGGGTGCCGCATCTCGCGGTTTCGCACAACGGCATGCTGTTCTATCTCACCGGCGGCTCCGATCGCAACACGATCGTGCTCGCCGACCGCGGTGGGCGCGAGACGGTGCTGCTCGAGGAACCGCGCGGCTACCGTGACCCGCGGTTTTCGCCGGACGGACGGCGGCTGGCGTACCACCGGCGGGAGTCGGACGCCACGGGACATCTGTGGATCTACGAAATCGCGACCGGCACCCAGACCCGCCTGACGTCCGAAAGCGACAACATCTATCCGGTCTGGACACCGGACGGGCGCCGCATCGTGTTCACGTCGCGGCGGTCGGGGCTGGCAGGGCTCTGGTGGAAGGCCAGCGACGGTAGTAGCCCCGCGGAGGAGCTGCTCGCGGGCTCGCAGATCCGGTTTCCGGGCTCCGTGACCCCGGACGGACGCACACTGCTGTATCGGGAGATCGCGCCTCGCACCGGCTTCGATCTCTACAGCCTCCCCCTGACGGGAGAGCATACGCCCACGCCGTTGCTGGTCACGGAGTTCAACGAGAGCGCCCCGCAGCTCTCCCCCGATGGCCGCTGGGTGGCGTACGTGTCGGACGAGTCCGGCACAAACGAGGTGTACGTACGCGCCTACGCCGGTGGCGGGGCCCGCTGGGCCGTGTCGGTGGGGGGCGGCACCGAGCCGGTGTGGCATCCGGGCGGGCGTGAGTTGTTCTATCGTGACGGCGCCTCCTTCTACTGCGCGCGCCTCGCCGTCACGGATCGCGTCCAGGTGCTGGAACGGCGGCGGTTGTTCACCGGCCCCTACCTCGAGAACCCCCGCTGGCCCGAGTGGGACATCCACCCCGACGGTGACCGCTTCGTCCTCGTGCGGCTCGGCGGGACGTCGATTGCCCCCGTGGTCGTGCTCAACTGGTTCGCGGAAGTCGAGCAATTGATGGCGGAAAGTCGCTAGGGCCGTGAGGATCGACGCGTGAAGGTCGGACTGGTGGGCTTCGCCGGGTCGGGCAAGACGACCGTCTTCAATACGATGACGGGCCTCGGCGTGCCGACCGGGTTCGGCGGCGAGCTGCGTCTCGGCACGGTCAAGGTGCCGGACGAGCGGATCGATGCCCTGAGCGAGATCTTCTCCCCGAAAAAGACGACCTACGCCGAGATCGTGTTCTGCGACATTCCCGGCGAACACGGGGCCGACCACAAGGGCCTCTCGCGCAAGGCACTGCAGCAGATCCGCGACCAGGACGTCCTCTGCCTGGTGCTCCGCGCGTTCCCCAACCCCGCGCTGGAAGCCGATCCGGACCCGGCCTCCGATCTCGAGGGGTTTCACGTGGAATGCGTGCTCGCGGATCTCGAGATCGTCGAGCGCCGGCTCGACCGCGCCAAGAAGGACAAACCCGACGCGCTCGAGCTGGCGGCGTTCGAGCTGATGAAGACGACGCTGGAGCAGGAGCGGCCGATCCGGTCACTCCCACCCGACGTCCTGAAGCGCGAGTACCTCCGTGGCTATGGCTTGCTCACCGATCGTCCCCTGTTGGTGGCGCTGAACCGCGCCGAGACGGAGGCCGCCGAGCCCCTGCCCGCCCCCATCACCGCGCGGCTCGCCGAGCTGCACGCCGCAGGGCTGGTCCTGGCGGCCAGCGTGGAAGCCGAGATCGCGCAGATGGATCCCGCGGATCGGCCGGCGTTTCTCGAAGATCTCGGCCTCGAGGAGTCCGCTCTGGCGCGGTTCATCCGGACCGCGTACGGGCTGCTCGATCTCGTGTCGTTCTTCACCGTGGGCGAAGACGAAGTCCGAGCCTGGCCGATTCGCCGTGGCACAAAGGCGCGCCAGGCGGCCGGCCGCATCCACTCCGATCTCGAGCGCGGCTTCATTCGCGCCGAGGTCACGCCGTACGCCGTCTTCATGGAATACGGCTCGGAGGCAGGCGTCCGTGACGCGGGGCGGTTGCAGATCGAGGGGAAGGACTACGTCGTGGCGGACGGAGACATCATGAGCATCCGGTTCAATGTGTAACGGCGGGCCGACGGGCAGGAGATCCGATGACTGACGTTCCTTCCCGACTCGCGGCGGCCCTCGCCGATCGCTACGCCATCGAGCGGGAGCTCGGGCAAGGCGGCATGGCCACCGTATACCTCGCCGAGGATCTCAAACACAAGCGCAAGGTGGCACTCAAGGTTTTGAAGCCCGAACTCGCGGCTGTGCTGGGTGCCGAGCGGTTCGTGCAAGAGATCACGACCACGGCGGGGCTCCAGCATCCGCATATTCTGCCGCTGTATGACAGCGGCAGAGCGGCAGCAGCGGCAGGAGCGGCAGGTGACCCCGGTGAGTTCCTGTTCTATGTCATGCCGTACATCCAGGGAGAGACGCTGCGCGAGAAGCTGGATCGGGAGACGCAGCTCGGCATCGAGGAAGCAGTCAAGATCACGACCGAGGTGGCCGACGCCCTGGACTACGCCCACCAGCAGGGCGTGATCCACCGCGACATCAAGCCCGAGAACATCCTGCTGCACAACGGACGCGCGATGGTGGCGGATTTCGGGATCGCCCTGGCGGTGAGCGCAGCGGGGGGCGGGCGGATGACGGAGACGGGCCTGAGTCTCGGCACGCCACACTACATGTCGCCCGAGCAGGCCACGGCGGAGAAGGACCTCTCGGCGCGCTCGGATGTGTACTCGCTGGGCAGCGTGTTGTACGAGATGCTGACGGGGGATCCGCCGCACACCGCGTCGTCGGCACAGCAGATCATCATGAAGATCGTGACCGAGGAGGCCGCGCCGGTCACGAAGGCCCGCAAGTCGGTGCCGCCCAACGTAAGTGCGGCGGTGGGGAAAGCGCTCGAGAAACTCCCCGCTGATCGCTTCGCGAGCGCCGCCGAGTTTGCGGCCGCCCTGCAGAACCCCACGTTTGCCACGACGGCCGCCGGCAGCGCGGCCGCTCGTTCCGCCGTTCCGCCGTTCCGCCGTTCCGCCCTCACGGCGATCCTCGGCACCACCACCATCCTCTTCGCCGCCCTCGCCGCCTGGGCCTGGCTGGCGCCCGAAGCCGCTCCGCCGGCCGTGCCGTTCCACACCAGCCTCAGCGACACGCTCATACCGCTGCCGCAGGGTATCGCGATCTCGCCGGACGGGCGGCTGATCGTCGTCGCACTGTCGATCGGGGACGGCGCGACACAGTTGTTCGTGCGGGCCGCCGACGACGACATGTTCCGCCCGATTCCGGGTACCGAAGGCGCGATGGCGCCGGTGTTCTCGCCCGACGGGCGCACGGTCGGGTTCCAACAGGCGCAGGCCGGGCAGGGACAGTGGTCGTTCCGCCGGATTCCCGTCGAGGGTGGGGTGGTCCAGACGGTTGCCGATTCCGTCGCGTTCTCCGACTGGGGCGCGGACGGCACGATCGTCGTGGTCCGCGCCGAGGGCCTGTACCGCATTCCGCCCAAGGGGGGCAGCCCCGAACTGATCCTCAAGTCCGATACCCTGGCGATCAATTCCCCCAGCCTGCTCCCCGATGGCAGCGGGGTGTTGTTCACGGACGACGAGGTGGTGAGCGGGCGCGGGCTGCTGCTCGACTTCGCGACCCGCGAGGTGACGGTGCTCCTCGAGCGGGCCCTCAATCCGAAGTACGTGGCGTCGGGTCACATCGTCTATCAGGCGCCGCCGCCAAGCAGAATCGTCATGGCGGTGCCGTTCGACCTTGCCGGTCGCCGGATCACCGGGCCACCGGTGGCCGTCCTGTCCCAGGTCTGGCGGCTCGCGGGCACGTCCCATTGGGTGGCGTCCCGCACCGGCACGCTGGTCTATGTGCGCTCGCCGAACGTCGAGGCCACGGAACGGCTCGCGTGGGTGGACATGACGGGCGACGCGACCCTGTTGCCGCTCCAGGTACAGGACATGGAAAACCCGCGGGTGTCACCCGACGGGCGCCGCATCGCGTTCATCGACTTCAACGGCCAGGTGGCATCCCTCTACGACGTGTCGACCGGCGCCACCACGCGCCTCGGCGCCTATGTGGCTTTCGCGTGGTCGGCCGACAGCCGGGTGCTCTATGCGTCCGCGGCGCAGGGATCGCGCAACGCGACCGTGCGCATCAACGTGGACGGGACCGGGGCCGTCGATACGCTGCGCCGGGACGACGGCGAGGTGTTCGGCGTGACCCCCGACGGGTCGCGGCTCGTGATCCAGCGCGGGACGGACGCGCGAGGCAGTGACATCGACATCCTGCGGATCGATGGCGAGACACCTGAGGTGGTGCCGTACCTGCGCGCCAACTGGAACGAGCGCCAGCCGGCGCTGTCCCCCGACGGGCGGTGGCTGGCGTATACCTCGGATGAGACCGGGCACAACGAGATCTACGTCCGGGCCTTCCCGGAGCCCGGCCCCCCCGTGCGCATCTCGGAGGCCGGGGGCGTAGGTCCTGCCTGGGCGCCGGACGGGTCCGGGATCTTCTACGCAGGGCCCGAGTCCATGATCCGCGTCAGCATTGCGCTCGGGCCGGACGGCCTGCAGGTGCGGTCGCGCCGAAGCCTATTCGCACACTCGGGGTTCGAAGTGACCACCGCGGCGTTCTTCCAGGCGTTGGGTTTCCCCCGGCGGTACGACGTGCATCCGCGCGGGGACCGGCTCCTGATGGTGCGCTCCCTGGAAGAGACGTTCGCCCTGGGGGTGCCGATCCGGATCGTCACCAACTGGTTCGAGGAAATCCGGCAACGGACCCGGGAAGGCGGCACGCAATGAGTCCGATCATCGAAGTTCCCGCCCCGAAGGACGCTGGACGCCCTTCAGGGCAGGTCGCGGCTCGCAGCGCCGAGCCGAGCCGGGCCTTCAGGCCCGGCACCACGCGAGGTTGGGCCTAATGACCGAAATCACCGAGAAGCTCAAGATCGCGATCGCCGACCGCTACGTCATCGAGCAGGAAGTCGGCCAGGGCGGGATGGCCACCGTCTACCTGGCCCACGACGTCAAGCACGACCGCAAGGTGGCCCTCAAGGTGCTCCGCCCCGAGCTCGCCGCCGTGATCGGCGCCGACCGGTTCCTGCAGGAGATCAAGGTCACCGCCAACCTCCAGCACAGCCACATCCTGCCGCTGTACGACTCGGGGGCTGCCGAGGGCTTCCTCTACTACGTGATGCCGTACGTCGAGGGAGAGACCCTCCGGACCAGGCTCGACAAGGAGAAACAGCTTGGGGTGGAGGACTCGGTCGCCCTGACCCGCGCAATCGCCGGCGCGCTGGAGCACGCGCACAAGCAGGGCATCATCCACCGCGACATCAAACCCGAGAACATCCTGCTCCGGGACAACGACCCGCTGATCGCGGATTTCGGGATCGCGCTCGCGTTGAGTCACGCCGGCGGGAATCGTCTCACCGAGACGGGCTTGAGCATCGGGACGCCGCACTACATGAGTCCCGAGCAGGCGATGGGTGATCGGGAT
>JAOUDR010000741.1 GCA_029859185.1 Gemmatimonadota bacterium | reverse complement strand
GTCGCCGACTCATCCGTCCTCGCGCAGTCGATGACCCTGCTGGCCGCAAACGCCACGATCGCCGGCACGGTCACCGGCCGCGGCACCACCTACCTCGTCCCGCACCTCGGCGACTGGCGCTCGGCCATGCTCCCGTGGAAGGTGGGCAGCGCTCGCGTCTCGACCGCTGACACCACCTTCAAGGTCGGCAACCAGGAATTCCCGGCCGGCACCTTCATCGTCACCGGTGACGCGGCCCGCGACGCCATCACCGCGCTGGGTCTCACCGCGACCGCCGTGTCCGCGGCACCCGCCGTGCCCGCCCACGCGGTCACGCTGCCGCGCATCGGCCTGATGCACACCTGGCGCGAGACGCAGAACGAAGGCTGGGTGCGCTACGCGTTCGACCGCATGGGCGTCCCCTACACGTACATCGCGGACCAGGACCTTCGCACCCCCGGCACGCTCGACGACGTGGACGTGATCGTCTTCCCGCACTCCAGCGGGCGTGGAGGGTCGCTGCTGCACGGCGCCCCCATGGTGGGCCCGCCGACGCCGTGGAAGCGCACCGCCGAGACGCCCAACCTCGGCCGCCTCGACGAGACCGACGACATGCGGCCCGGCATGGGCCTCGAAGGCGCGGTGGTGCTCCAGAAGTTCATCGAGCGGGGCGGGCTGCTGCTGGTCGAGGGCGCCAGCACGGCGCTCCCCATGGACCTGGGATTCACGCCGACCGTGCGCACGACGGAGGCCCGGGTTCTGAATACGCGCGGTGCCGTCATCCGCGCGCAGGCGGTGGCGACCGGCAGCCCGATCCTCTACGGGTACGACCAGGGCACCTTCCCGGTCTACTTCAACGCGCAACCGCTCATGACCGTGGAAGAGCGCGACACGAGTGTCACTGCCCGTGAAGCCGAAGCCATCATGGATCCCGCGGTGGTGCAGGAAACCGAGCGGCTGCGGGCGCGCGTGATCGTGCAGCTCCACCAGCGGCAGGACTCGCTGCTGGTCTCAGGTCTACTCGCCGGCGGCAATGAGTTGACCAAGAAGGCGGCGGTGATCGATGCGCCAATGGGGCGGGGGCACATCGTCTACTTCGCCATCCGGCCGTTCTGGCGCTGGGAGACGCAGGGGTCGTTCGCGCTCGCGTTGAACGCGATGGCGCATTGGGATGGGCTGGACTAGACGGCGAGACGGCGAGACGGCAAGACGGCGAGCGGGTCGCAGGTGGGAGGAATCAGTGAACTCCCGGCTCGGCGGCGGGTCGCGAACGAGCGGAGGATGGTCGCCGCTATTAGCGGCAGATGCCGAGCCGCGGCTTCAGCCGCGCACTTCGCGCAGTCGGCGTGCCTAGTGCATCGTGGGGCAGCTGGCGTCAGGCGGATCGGTTGCTCCGTAGGAAGCCGTCACGAGACGGGCGGGGCCCTCGGCGGGAAGTGACAGCACGTACAGCACGGCGTACTGGTTGTCGCAAAGATCGGGCAATGCGGGGCCGCCGAGGGCGGTGACGATGGCGGGGATCGTGTTCGAGTGCCCCACGACGAGCACGGTCGCGCCCGGCGGTTGGGCCCGCACGGCGTCGGCCACCGACTGTACGTGGCCCGCGAGATCGCGCCCGATCGGCACCTCGACCGGGGTGAGGCCAAGCGCCTGCAGCATCGGTGCCGCCGTCTCGCGCGTCCGGTTGAACGGGCTCACCACCACCGCCCCCACTCCCGCGTCCGCCAAGACCGTGCGCAACGCCTCCGCCCGCACCCGCCCCTCGTCCGACAACGACGGATCGTTGGCCGGCTCCGCCGCCTTCTCCGCATGCCGCACCAGCACCACCGTCCGCTCCCCCTGCGCCACGCAGACGCCGGGCAGGCCCATCGCCGCTCCCAGCCCGACCAGCGCGAGGACCGTGGACATCCGGCGTCCGGGCAAGAACGACGGCATCGGCAACGGCGACCGGGTGGAGCGCGCTGGGGACATCGGGTTCTCCCGTTTGCACGAGGACGCGTGAGAGACATCGCGCTGATGATCGGGCCCGGGT
>JAOUDR010000104.1 GCA_029859185.1 Gemmatimonadota bacterium | reverse complement strand
CGGTGGTCGCCGACCAATCAGATCGTCCCGCACGTCGCCCGAGACGTACCCCTCGTCCGCGGCGCTCGCGGTGCGCAGGAAGATACCGCGCCACCGATCGCTCGTTGGGAGATTCCGCACGACGAGATAGACCGCCGCCCCGATGATGCCGAGCGAGCTGGCCAATACGCCGGACGCCCGCGCGACGTCCGCCCAGGTTGGCAGACTACCGATCAGCGCCATGAACACCGCCGAGGTGATACACAGGATGCTGATCACGCCGGCAATCCCGAACCCGGGGACCACGAAGACTTCGATCCCGAGCGCGATGAGTCCCGCGCCGAGGAGAATGACCTCTTCCCATCCAGCAAGACCAATGATCAGGTGACTGCCGAAGAACGCGCCAAGCGACGCGAGTCCCACCATGCCGGCGAGACCGAAGGACGGGGTCTTGATTTCGATGACCAGCCCCAGCACGCCGAGGGATAGGAGAATGGGGGCGACGATCGGGTGCGACAGGAAGCGTACCAGTCCCTCGGCCCAGTTGGGGCTCGGCCGCACGATCTCCGCGCCGGCAATCCCGAGGCGGGCCAGCAGGTCGTCGAACCCGGTCACTTCGATCCCGTACCCCACCCGCTCAGCCTCGCCGGCCGTCAGGGTCAGGAGCTTGCCCTCTTCTACGACCCCGTCGATGGCAATGGTCTCGTCCACCATGGCTTCACCGATGCGGGGGTCGAGGCCGCGACGCTCCGCGAGCGCCCGGAACTGCGCCCGCATGACGCTCTGCGCCTTCTCGGAGACCTTGGAACCCTGCGCGTCCACGACCGTCGAGGCACCCAGGGTGGCATCCGCGGTCATGAACACCGAATCGGTCGAGATCGAGATCAGCGCGCCGGCCGAGATGGCGCGCGGGTCGACGAACGCGTAGACGGGGATGGTGGTCGCGCCGATGGCGTCGATGATCTGGAGCGCGGCGTCCACCCGCCCGCCCAACGTGTTGATGTCGAGGATCACGGCGCGGGCGCCCGCGGCCTCCGCCTCGCTGAGTGCCCGCTTGATGAACGGAGCAATCCCCAGCTCGATGGTCCCGGTAACCGGGACGCGATAGACGACTGGTTCCTGCCCGGCGACCGGGGTGGCGCAGGCGAGAACGGCGATAATGGCGAGCAAGTGGCGCACGGCACCCTCCCAGCGACGGCACGTCTTCAACAACCTAGGCCGGCAGCGGAGACGGCGGTAGTTCCCGGACGCCTCCCGCCACCGACGATGGCATTCGCAAAGCCAATTCCGCCAGGCGCTTGGGAGTGCTGCCAGACGGTCTACTCAGGGGGCGGGGCCGGCCTCCAGGCGACGCCCTCCAGCCAGCTTCGTGCCCGGACGATCTCCTGCCGGATCTCCCACAGATACAATGCGATGGTGAACAAGAGGAACGTCTCGGCGAACGTCAGCAGGCGCCCCGCGCCGAACGGGTACCAGACGTCGAGCAGGCGCGCACCGAGCAACGCCACGAGCTTGTCGAAGATGGCAAGGCCCACCAGTCCGAACGAGAGGGTCAGAGCCACGCGGCGGGTGCTGAGGATCACGTACTCGAACTTGGTTGGATGCCCTTGACGCATGGCAACCTCACGGATGAAGGAAGGAGCGCAGCCCAAGGTAGGAACGCCCGGTGGTCGCGACAAGGGCGTGACGCATCTCACGGGTGTGCGGTGCGGACGGGGGGAGCGCCGCCACATCGATCGCAGCCGCTGCACCGTACCCCGATCTCGCCGAGGTACTCGAGGAGCGTGCGACGCCGGCAGCGACGTCGGTGAACGTACCGCCGCATGGCCTCGAGGGCTTCTTGCGCCGCCGGCCCCTCCCCGGCCAACCGCCGCATCAGCACGAGATCCCGCTTCGTCCAGAGGAGCACGCAGCGTGCGGGCTGACCATCCCGCCCCGCCCGCCCGGCCTCTTGGTAGTAGGTCTCCGGCCGGGATGGAATACCGAGGTGGAGGACCAGGCGCACGTCGGGCTTGTCGATCCCCATGCCAAAGGCGTTGGTCGCCGCCATGACGCGGACGGATCCGTCGAGAAACCGGGACAGCAGTGCCCGCCGCGCGGGACCCGGGAGCGCGCCGTGATACGGTAGGGCAGCCACGCCTTTCCGCCGGAGCCAGGCGGCCACCCCATCGGCGCGATTGCGCGTGGGGACGTAGCAGATAGCCGTCCCGGATGTGTCGCGCAACAACGAGAGTGCCCGGGCGAGCCGTTCGTGTTCGTCCTCGCACCGCCGCACGTCGAACCGCAGGTTGGGTCGGTCGAACGAGGCCAGCACCCGTACGGGATTCCGGAGACCGAGCACGCGGACGATGTCGGCGCGGGTGGCCGGCGTGGCGGTTGCCGTGACCGCGACCGTTGGCGGCTGTCCCAGTGCCTGGCGGTACGACCCGATGCGCCGGTAGTGCGGCCGGAAATCGTGCCCCCACTCCGAGATGCAATGCGCTTCGTCGACGGCGAGGAGTCCACAGCGCAGTCGCGACTCCCGCACGAGGGATGGCAGCCGTTCCGGTGCCACATAGAGCAGCGTGAGCCTGCCAGAGTGGAGTCGTTCCCGCACGGCGGCCCGAATCGCCGGTCGCTGCGTACTGCTGAGGTAGGCGCCCGCCACCCCACGCTGCGTGAGCGCGGCCACCTGATCCTGCATGAGGGAGATCAGGGGCGAAACGACGACGGTCAGTCCGCCACGGATGAGGGCGGGAAGCTGGAAACAGATGGACTTGCCGCCCCCCGTCGGCAGCATGGCGAGGCAGTCCCGACCCGTGAGCGCGGCCATGACGACACGGCGCTGATGATAGCGCAGATGGGCGTACCCCCAACGCTCCGCAAGCATGTGCTCCGCCCGATCGAGCAGACCCTGCGTGGTTCCCATGCACCCAACGTGGGGGTGCTGTCCCCATACCATGGCACCGTTTTCACGCCCGACGGCCCATTCCGCCACACGGCGAGCGAGGGCGGTGGTCGGCAGCCTGGGCGTCCGCGGACTGGCCCGCCTCGGCGGTGCCGTGATGGGATGCTGGATACCTGTGCACCCCGAATGCCTGGGTGCTACCTTGACCCCGTCCCGCTCTCGGAAGGTCCGATGCGTACCCTGGCAATGCTGTCGATCTGCCTGGTCTCGGCGTGCGCTTCGGGTGGCGTGCCCACCGGCGATGTCCCGGCACCCTCCCCGCAGGCCGCCGGTTCGGCCGATGCCTGCGGTGGGCTCTACGCGCTCGACGTGCGCAACGACGGTGACGAGGACGTGGGGTTCTCGTTCACCGATGCGAAGCTGCTCCGTCCGGCGCAGCAGATCGGGCTCGGCCCGGTGCGCGGGAAGGACGCGACTACCCTGTTCTTCCGGTCGCCGGAACCACCCGCGGTCTGGGCCAACACGCGCGGCGCACGCGTTTCCATCGACGATCGTGCGGGTCTGCAACGGTACCGGATCCGCGTGACCCTGCGCTGCGACGCGCCGTAACGGTCCGCGGCGGCCGGAGCGAGGAAGGCCGACTCCGGCCGCCCGTTGGTCTGCCCGTCCGCGGTGGCGAGCGTGGCGGGCTTCATCCGGACTTCAGTCCCCGTTCATGGACGTGGGGTGAGTTGTACTGCATGGCGGATCTCCCGGACGACGTGCGACGGGCGCTGGCCGACCGATACCCGATCGCCAGGGAGCTCGGTCGAGGCGGCATGGCCACGGTGTACCTCGCCACCGATACGCGGTATGCGCGCGAGGTCGCGGTGAAGGTCCTCAAGGCGGATCTGGCAGCGGCCGTTGGACCGGACCGGTTCCTGCGCGAGATCCGGATCACCGCCCAGCTCAACCACCCCCACATCCTGCCGCTGCTCGACTCCGGGGATGCGGACGGGATTCTCTACTACGTCATGCCGTACGTCTCGGGCGGGTCGTTGCGCCGACGGCTTCAGGGGGGGGCAACCCTGCCTGCCGGAGAGGCGGCGCAGATCGTCGAGCAGGTGGGGGCCGCGCTCGACCATGCTCACCGCCACGGAGTCGTCCACCGGGACGTCAAGCCGGAGA
The DNA here is from genome assembly GCA_029859185.1 of Gemmatimonadota bacterium. Lineage (GTDB taxonomy): Bacteria > Gemmatimonadota > Gemmatimonadetes > Gemmatimonadales > GWC2-71-9 > JAOTWJ01. The sequence goes on along the minus strand of JAOUDR010000104.1, from coordinate 4,206 downwards.
ACGTCCTCTTCTCCGACGGCCACGCCATCGTTGCGGACTTCGGCATCGCCAAGGCCGTGAGTGCGGCGAGTCTCGAGGTGCTGACCCGGAGCGGCTTTCCGCTCGGCACCCCGGGGTACATGAGTCCGGAGCAGGCGGCGGGGAGCACCGCCCAGGATCCACGGACGGATGTGTTCGGGCTCGCGTGTGTGGCGTACGAGATGCTGATCGGCGAGACCCCCGGGATGTGGCCCGCTCCCGAAGAGGTCCGCCTGGGCCGGTTCACAGAGATGCAGCCCGACGCACGCACGCGCCTCGAGCGTCTGCCGGGACGAGTTGAGCAGGTGCTGGTGCAAGGGCTCGCGATGCGACCGACGGAGCGGTACGCCGGGACCCGGGCGTTCGCGGAGGCGTTCCGTGCAGCGTTCACGCCGGGCGCACCGCTGCCGGAGCAGACGGTCCGTGACGTCATTGCCCGCGCGTCCGCGATCCAGGCGGCGGAGCCGACCGACGCGGGTCAGTTGTCGGTCGGTGGGATCGAACGGGTCGCCGCCGAAGTCGGGATTCCTCCGGTCCACGTGCGCCGCGCGGTCCGGGAGGTCGGTGACGGGAAGGCACCCGGCGTCTCACCAGCGGTCACGGTCACGGCCACGGAATTCCGGAAGGGTCGCCTGGTCGTCGAGCGTCACGTAGCCGGGGCGGTACCCGACGTGGCGTTCGAGACGATGGTCGATGAGCTGCAGCGCGCGCTTGGCTTTGTCGGGACCGTGTCGACGGTGGGAAGCTCGCTGCACTGGATGGGAACCAAGCCTGGGTTCGTCGGGCGGGATGTCCGGGTCACGTTCGCGCGGCACGCCGATGGGCTGCACATCCACGTGGAAGAGCACATCGAGCTGCGCGGCGCGTCGTTCCTGACTCCCACATGGGGGGCGGCAGGAGGCGGGCTGGTGAGCCTGGGGCTCCTCCGCCTCCTCGATGTACCGGAAGTCGCCATCCCCTTCGTCGTGCTGCCGCTAGCGATCGGGGGGGCAATCGGCGTGGCGACGGGCGTCATCAGGGGACTGGCGCGCACCTACCGCCGTCAGCTCGAAACGGTGGCGGATCGCCTCGCAGCGGTCGGGGAGGCGGCCGCCGAAGCGGGCAGTGAGGACGGGCATCGCTCCACTGGTCCCGCGGCCCTGTCAACGCCCCCGCAATAGGGTCGTGCCGGTCCCGCTCGCTACCGGTTGAGGAACGCGGCGATGGCGGCCCGGAAGTCGGGGGTGGCCCGCGCCACGGCGTTCACCTCGGCGCCGAGCCGGATCCCATCCGCGAAGCTCCGGCCGTCCAGCTCGTAGAGTTGCCGCTTGATCAGGGCAAGCGCCGTGGCACTCTGAGCGGCCAGCATCCCCGCCACCTCGGCCACATCCGTCTCGAACGTGGTGGCGGTGAGCACACGGGACACCAATCCTAACTGGCAGGCCTCCGCGGCGGAGAGGATGCGCCCGGTCGCCACGAGGTCGAACGCCGCCTTCTCACCAGTGGCCCTCCGCAGCATGGCCATGACCATGGCGGGCACGAATCCCCGGCGTACCTCGGGATAGCCGAACTGCGCGTCCTCATGGGCGAGGACGAGGTCACAGGCGGTCGCCAGGCCGCAGCCGCCGGCAAGTGCCCTGCCCTGCACGACCGCGAGGACGGGCTTCGGGAGGCTGCGGATGCGCACGAACACGTCGCCGAGCCGCTGCGCCTGTGCGCGATTCTCGTCTGCCGTGCGGTCTGCCGAGTCCAGCAACTCGGCGAGATCCGCCCCGGCGCAGAAGTCCTTGCCCGCACCGCGCACCACCACCACGCGCACCGCGGCGTCCAGCTCCGCCCGGTCGAGCGCCGCGTGCAACGCCTCGATCATGGCGGTGTCGATGGCGTTGCGCTTGTCCGGACGGTTCAGCGCGAGCGTGAGCACGCCGTCCGCAGCCGCCAGCACCAATCGGTCGTCAGACATCGATATCGGTGGGGATGGGGACCTCCATCCGCAGGAGCGCGGTCGAAAACACCTTTCCCTGAGCGTCGGTCTTGAGGGAGAGCGTGCCCCCGCCACCGAGGGCGCCGTGCAACAGGAAGTTCAGCGAGCGGAGATTGGGAAGCTCGAACCGATCCACGGCGCCCGTGAGCATGCCCTTGAAGTGTCGGGCGACGCGGGCCGCGGTGACTTCTTTCACGAGAATCGGGTAGTAGGCGGGCTGCAACGCGATGAGCCCGACGTTGGCCGTATCCCCCTTGTCGCCGCTCCTCGCATGAGCGAGGTAGCGCAACTGAATGGCGCGGCGGGCCGGCGGGCCGGCGGGCCGGCGCGCTTTGGCGCCCATTAAGCCGTCATCCTATGCATCCAGCATCTCCACCCGTGGAGTGATCTCCGACTTCGCGATCAGCGCCGGCCAGTACGCCACGATCTCCTCGACCTTGGGGCGTCCGCCGGCGAAGCCTGTCACGCTCGGCGGTCCGTTCAGGATCAGTGGAGCGATCTCGCGACTGAAGCGCTCGACCGGAGCGCGGTCCCGTGCCCGCACACCGATCCGCAGCTGGACCTCTGGTGCGTCAGGATCGGGGCTGCCGGCCAGCCGGCCGTGGGTGGCATTCACGCCGACGAACTCCGTGAGCACCTCCTCGAACTCCATCCCGAGCCGAGCCAGCCGCGCCCGGAGAAGGCGATCGGCGGCCTGGGCCTTCTTGTAGGCGTCCGGCCATGCATAGACGAGCGTTCCCACGGCCTTGTATCCGTAGAAGTACGCGATCGAGACCTTGAGGAACTCGGTTGCCGGTCGGCCCCGGATGCCCGATACCCGCACCCGGTTCTTCCCGTGTTGGGTGAGCTGGATGGTCGTGAAATCCGCCACGACGTCGGGCGTGATGTACTGGTGTGGGTCTCCCATCTCGTACAGGAGTTGCTCCGTGATCGAGGCCACCGAGATCCGCCCCCCTGTACCAGGGTGCTTCAGCACCACGAACGTGCCGTCTTCCTGGGCCTCGACGATCGGGTAGCCCGGATCCTCGAGCCCGGGGATGCTCTCCCAGTCGACCAGACAGTTCCCGCCGGAACACTGCGCCCCACACTCGATGATGTGGCCGGCCACAGTGCCGGCGGCACGCCGGTCCCAATCGTCGCCGGTCCACCCGAACTCGTGGATCAGCGGGGCCAAGGTGAGGCCGGTGTCGGTGACACGACCGGTGATCACCACGTTGGCGCCCCTTCCAAGGGCTTCGACGATGGGGGCGGCGCCAAGGTACGCATTGGCCGAGAGGACGCGCTCCCGCACGACGCGCAAGGGCTCGCCGGTGTCCATGTTGGCCAGCGCATGCCCACGCTCGATGAGCTCATCGAGGCGGTCCATGATGTCGTCGCCCGCCACGATACCAACCCGCATCCGACCTGCGAGGCCCAGCTTCCGGGCCACGGTGACCACGGCCTCGGCGCACGCCTGTGGGTTCACGCCCCCGGCGTTGGCCGTGATGCGAATGCCCCGCTCGACGATCGTCGGGAGGATCCGTTCCATCAGCGGCACGAAGTCGCTGGCATACCCCCGGGACGGGTCGCGGGAGCGCTGCTTCTGCATGATGGACATCGTGACCTCGGCGAGGTAGTCCATCATCAGATAGTCGATCGGTCCACCTTCGACTTGGCGGACCGGTGCCTCGAGCCAGTCTCCCCAGAATCCCTGGCCGGACGCGACGCGCACCGTGCGGGCGGGACCTGTCAACGCGTGGCCATTGGGTGCGGGATGAGTGCCCGGAGGACGGTAGGCGGGGCACCGGCGCCGACCACCCGGACCTCCGTCCACACGTCGAGTCCTGACGGAAGCCAGACCAGCGAATCCGGGGCCCACGGCAGCAGCGTGGAACCGCCTGCGGGAAGCAGGAACGGGATCGTTGTCACGGTCCCGAGCGACGTCTCGACCCCTGGGAGGAAGGTCAGGGTGACGTCGGCTTCCCACCCCGTGTGGGCATCCGGCAGCGCGAAAGCCGGCATCACCTCGAGGTCCAGCCGTGGGTGGATGTCGGGATCCACGGTGATCTGCTGCCGGCCAACGGCGTAGTTGAGCGGACTCTCCGCCACGAGATAGCCGCTCGAATCCCATACCGAGACCCCGACGTCCGTTACCTGCGGCCAGAGCGACGTGGGGAACGCGACCTCGATCACCAGCCTCCGCGCCCATGACGGGATCGCCAAGCGCTCGCGGGCGGCGACCGTGG
>JAOUDR010000103.1 GCA_029859185.1 Gemmatimonadota bacterium | reverse complement strand
CTACACGGCGCGGCTACTCGTGGTGACACAAGGGCTTCAGCACACCCGGGTGGGTGGACAGGGAGCCTACATCGGTGCGGTCGTGTTTCCCATCTTGGCGCTCGGTGCCGGGCTGCTGGCGATCCGTCTGTGGAGGCGAGGCGCTTCCTAGCCGCGCCCCGACCGGTGGTGCGCGGCCGTTCGACCGCGCACGCCTCTGAGCACGATGCTCAGCGCTGACGCAGACCGTACGAGCAAGGACAGCTCATGCACAGGACGTTAGGTGGTGGCGAGCACGCCTCCGGGCTTCCCCGTGCGTGACGCCGGCAGTCGCTTGCGGCTCATCAAGGCGGTTCACACGCTCGCCTGGGCGTTCTTCGTCGCCTGTATAGCCGTCATACCGGTTCTCGCGTGGACACGGCGATTTGCCGCAGCGTGCGTCTTCATTGCCATCGTCACGGTCGAGGTCGTGGTGATCCTGGTCAACCGAGCGCAGTGCCCGCTGACGCCCCTCGCGGCTCGCTACACCGCTGACCGACGGGCCAATTTCGACATTTGCCTTCCGGAGTGGCTCGCGCGGTACAACAAGGAAATCTTCGGCTCCCTGTTCGCGGCCGGCGTGGTGTTGACGGTGCTCCGGTGGTGGTCGGGGCGGATGCACTGAGGCCGGGAGTCGGGCACCGTCCGTCATGGACACGCCGGGTTCGGGATGCCACCATGGCGCCCATGTTCCCTCCGCCCGGGCCGACGATTCGCGGCGCAGATGCGGACGTTGGGTTTCGTCGACTGAATCCACTGCCCGTCCCTGCGGCGCGCCGTGGTGGCCCGTGGCCCGTCGGACGGCATACGCTCCTTGCCAGGATCGGCTCCTCGCAGCGCACGCGCCCGGCCCGGGGGCTGGTCGACATGCACCGGCATTCCCCGCATCCCGCTCGTGCGCCGGGGTGCTACACGAGCTCTCTGGGTTGGCCGGTGGTGGAGATGACGCCGGTCCAGAGCCTCCCCGTCGGATCGATCTGCCTCCGCTGGGAAACCGCTGCGGCAATGGGCAGGTTGGTGAACTCGCCTCGCCAGTTCCCCACGGCCATGTCGGTCCGGCCCGCGAGGGCGGCGTGCACCGCATTGTGCCCGAGCATCAAGCAGAAGGCCGAATCGTGGGCGTTCGCGGGCATGCTCCGGATGGCATAGCTGGGATCGATGTACTTGAGCGAGGCCTCCAGACCGGCCTCCCGCATGTAGTCGCTGATCCGGTCCCGCAGGAAGACCCCGATGTCCCCCAGTCTGACGTTGCCCGAAGCATCACGTGCGGCGGTGGCCTGCAGCAGCTCCTGCCCCGCACCTTCCGCCACCACCACCACCGCGTGGCGCCGGCGCTCGAGTCGCTGCCGCACCGCCCGGCACAACGCGTCGAGGGTGAACCGCACTTCGGGCACCAGACAGAAGTTCACGTCGCTATTCGCCAGCGTCGCATACGCCGCGATGAATCCGGAGTGGCGCCCCATGAGCTTCACCAGGCCGATGCCATTCCTGGCTCCCTCGGCCTCGATGTGTGCGGAGTAGATGGCGCGGCTGGCCTCCGAGACCGCCGTGGCGAAGCCGAAGGTCTGCTGGACGTACGAGACATCGTTATCGATCGTCTTCGGGATGCCCACGACCCCGATGCGCAGACCCCGCCGCCCAATCTCCTCAGCGATGGCCCGGGCGCCCCGCAGTGTCCCGTCACCCCCAAGCGTGAAGAGCACGCCGACGTTCCGGCGCTCGAGCGTATCGACCATCTCGCCGACGGCCTGGGGTCCGCGCGAGGAACCCAGAATGGTCCCTCCCCGCTGATGGATATCGATGACCGTGCCCGGGGTCAGCGCCATCGGCTCGTGCCCGTACCGGGGAATCAGTCCCTCGTACCCATAGCGGAAACCGAGCACGGTGGGCACGCCGTAGTGATGATGCAGGCTCAGCACGATCGACCGGATGACGTCGTTCAGCCCGGGGCACAGCCCTCCACACGTCACGATGCCGCACGTGAGCGCAGACGGATCGAAGTAGATGCGCTCGCGGGGACCGGCCATCTCGAAGTGGGGGAGCGGCTTTCCCGCGCGGACGACGGCCGCCGCCGCCTGCGCGTCCCCGTGGTAGAGCACCTGCTCGTCGTCCCGCACGAAGCGCACGCCCTGCATCGGGGAGGGCACGCGACATTCACCCAGTCTGGAGATCGCGAAGTCTAGGTCGGCATCCTGCGTGGACGTCATGTCGTTGGGCCTCATGGAGCGTGGTCCCGACCGAGCACCGCCTCCGAAGCTGGGACCAGGAAGTCCTGACATGGCCGCGGTGGACGCGACCGGCCAGGATACGGTTTCATGGAGGCTTGCGCAAGTTCTCGAGGCCTCGCGACCAGCGGGGAGGACGGGCCGTAGGTGTTCGACCTGCGCGCATCGCGGCCGCGCGGCAGACTCGCGGAACGTCCGGTCGCCACAGCGTCCAGGTCCCGTGATCAGGCGGTGCGCCAAGCGGACGTGCGCCCGCCGTTCACGCGCACGTGAGGGTGACGGTACGTCAGGCGCGCGCCGCGAGTGCCCGCAGCGCCTCGGCGAGCCGGTCCAGGTCGGCCGGGGTGTTGTAGACCGAGGGGGTCACCCGGACACAATCGCCGCGCGCCACGCCGTTCCGCCACACGGTGAAGAGCCCGTAACGCTCCAGCAGGTCCCGCACGATCGCCTGGTTCTCTTCCGTGCCGGTCCGGCCGCCCAGCCGGAACGACGTGATGGCGGCGACGAGATCGTGATCGTCGGGCGTGAGCACGTCGATCCCGCGCGTCCCCCGCACCGCCGTCACCCAGCGATCGCGCAGATAGCGCACGCGTGCGGCCTTGTGGGGCGCCCCCACCGCGTCGTGGAAGTCGAGCGCCGCCGGTACCGTCAGGAACGTGGCGAAGTTGGCCGTGCCCGTGTGCATCCGGCTCTCGATCCGGTCGGCCGGCCCGTCGTCGCCGAGCATCACATCGATGTCGCCAAGGCGGGATCCCTTGATGTACATCACCCCCGCGCCCACCGGGGCGCCCAGCCACTTGTGGAGGTTCAGCCCCACGAAGTCCGCCCCCAAGTCGTCGAGGGTGAGGTCGCATTGGCCAAACGAGTGCGCCGCGTCCACGACGGTGTCCACGCCCCGCGCGCGGGCCAGCGCAACGATCTCCTGCACCGGTATGATCAGGCCGGTCTTGTTGTTCAAGTGGGTCAGCAACAGCAGGCGCGCCGACGGCGTGGCCTCCAGAATGCGGGCATACGCGTCGAGTACGTTTGCACGCGTCGCGGGCTCGGGAATCTCGAGCTTGACGACGCTGGCACCACGCTGCTGCGCCAGCGCGTTCATCGCCAACTGCATCGCGCCGTAGTCGAGGTCGGCGTAGATCACCGCGTCGCCGGGGGCAAGGTGCCGGTACTGGATGATGAGTCGCTGCAGCGCCTCGGTGGCACCGCGCGTGAGGGCGATCTCGGGCGGTCGGGCACCGAGCAACCGGGCGACGCGCTCGCGGACCGCCTCGAAGTCGGCACCGTAGTCGCGTCGCGCGTAGTAGGAGCTGTCGCGGTTGACCCGGTCGATGTGTCCGTGGTAGGCGGCCAGCACCGGTGCGGCCATCATCCCGAAATAGCCGGCCTCGAGGTTGGTGTACCCCTCACCGACCTGGTAGTAGGCGGCGACCCGCCGCCAGTACTCCTCGTCGCGGGCCACCACGTCGGGCGCGGCGGATGGACGTCGCAGCGGAGGAAGGTCATCCTGGAGTTCGCCCAGCGCGTCGCCGGGCCGCGAGCAGGTGGTTGCCGCCAGACCGGCGAGGCCGGCGGCGCCGAGGAATCCGCGCCGGGTGAGCATGCCTCCCAATCTAGCTGCAGGGCGCGGCGCCTAGCGGGCCGAGCACACGCGTGGCAAGTTCCGGGGTCACATCTTCGCCACTCGTTGCTGCCGGCGTGCCGTCGCCGGACGCAGCACCACAGATCCGTGACGGTGGCGACCACCCCAAGAAGCAGAGGAGCGTCCCCATGGCCGAGAGCGTCTACAAGATCATCGAGTTGGTGGGAACCAGCACGCAGTCCTGGGAGCAAGCCGCCGCCGCCGCGGTCGCGCGTGCCTCGAAGAAGCTGCGCGACATCCGCGTGGCGGAGGTCTCCCAGCTGGACATGCAGATGAAGAACGGCAAGGTCGAGAGCTATCGCGCCAAGGTCAAAATATCCTTCAAGTACGAGGACAACTAGGCAAAGAAACGGCGCCGCCCAGCGAGAGGGTTACCGGGACCCAGTCACGCATCTGGGGTACCATGACCGACCAACAGATGGCTCGCGATGAGCGAGTTTGGTCGGACGGTGGCTGAGAACGGCAACGCGGGCACCGATCACGGACACGCGACCGCGATGATGGGGAATCCGCTCGCTGCTTCCCCGGGGGCGGCTTCCCGGCACGGCCTGTCACGCAACTGGGCCCGAGGCGCGTGATACGTCGCTTGGGAGAAAACGCTCACATGCGAACAGGACGGGCAAGCCAGGGCGCGGGTGAACTGCCGGCAGACCCAGTGTTGACGATTGGGAACTGGGCCGCCCTCCACCAGAACTCCAGCATCGAGCGGCCGCGAAGCCCGCGAGCGCATCAGAGTGGACACCCAGCGATTCGAATTCGTGCAGGTCGCGTTGCAGAAACGGAGGACACTATGACCAGCACAGCCCATGTCGTCTCAGTGACGACGATCCTGGCAGCCCTCGTCGGCGCCAGCCTGCCCGCCCACGCGCAGGAATCAGCCCCGCCGCCGGTCATCGGACGGTGGGATCTGACGGTGAACGACCTCGGGTTTCCGGCATGCGCCTGGCTCGAGGTGCAGCCGTCTGGCGTCCGGACGCTCGTGGGCCGGTTCGTTGGCTGGTCGGGGAGCGCTCGTCCGGTCTCCAGGATCGAGTTCGCGGACAGCGTCGTACGCTTCGCAATCCCACCGCAATGGGAGAGCGGGAGTGACGACCTTCGCGTCGAAGGCACGTTGCGCAATGACGTATTGCACGGGACGATGCTCGATCCCGAGGGGCAGCGGCTGACATGGACGGGCCGGCGGGCGCCCGCGCTCCGGCGCACCGCGCCACCGCGGTGGGCCAGCCCCGTCACGTTGTTCGATGGCGGCGACCTCGCACGGTGGCAAACCCCGCCCGAGAACTGGCGCGTCGTCGACGGCATCCTGACCAACGTCACGGCCGGTGGGAATCTCGTGACGCGAGACTCCTTCGGGGACTTCACCCTGCACCTCGAGTTCCGGTATCCCAAGGACGGCAATAGCGGCGTGTACCTGAGGGGTCGGTACGAGGTGCAAATCGAAGATTCGCCGCCGTCCCAGGTGCGCACCGAGGCGCTCGGCGCGGTCTATGGTTTCCTCCCGCCGAGTGAGGACACGGCCAAGGGTCCAGGCCAGTGGCAGACCTACGACATCACGCTGATCGGCCGACTCCTGACGGTGGTGCTGAACGGCACCACGATCATCGCCAACCGGGAGATCCCGGGTGTCACCGGGGGCGCGCTGACGTGCGATGAGGACGCTGCCGGCCCCCTCATGCTGCAGGGCGACCACGGGCCGATGGAGTTCCGGAACGTCGTTCTGACTCCGGCGAAGTAAGCTGGGGCGCACCGGCCTCGTGGAGCGGTGGCATACGCTCGCCAGGCTGCAGTTGGCGTGGCTCGGGGGCTCCGTGAGCCGGGCACGTGCTCAAACGGCGCGCCAGGCGGGACGGGCGCCCGCCGCTCGAGCGGGCAGCCGCAGGCGCCAGGCCTGTGCGCCTCGAGCGAATTGCACCGGGACCGGCAGCGCCTTACGGCTTGCTGGGCGGCGCCTCCGGCTCGGGCAGCCTCACGAGCGCCCGCCCGTTGATCACCAGGCGTTCGGGTCGCGGCAGCGTCTGCCCGGCCGGGATGTACGCATTGATCCGCCATACGCGCCGGTCGACATCCCTGAGCGTGAGCGAAAATGCGTCGTACGTGTACGTGCCGCTGCCACCGGCCATGATCTGTCTGCCCTGCGCATCGGTCCAGCCGGACGACAAGGCGTCACCATCCGGAACGAGCAGATGCCAGGACAACCCGACCATCCGCACGAAACCGCCCCGGTCTTCGTACGTCCCGTCGGCGCGGAGGATCAGGCGCGGCGCATCGGGATCGCGGAAATCGTCCCGCACGTACGTGCCGTCGAGCGTCACGTGCTCGGGAACCGGCAGCTTGACCCACGGACGGCCGCGGTCGTCGAGCAGGTCGGCGCCGTCGATCGTGTAGGTCGAGGTGAAGCCGCCTCTGCGGACCGTCACCCGGTCGCCGTCCCGCGTCCACGTTCCCCAGAGGACCGGGATCCGTCCGCGTTCCCAGGCGAGATCCGTCGCGAGGCCGCGGATGGGCATCCGTTGCCGGAACGTCCCGTCCGCGAAGAAGACATGCACTTCGGCGAAGTCGCCGATCTGGCTGGCGGGCGCCGTCCCGCCCCCCGGACCCACCCCTGCCATCGCCATCACGCTGCGTTCGACCCCGACGTACACTCCGGACACCCCGGTGCCAAAGCCCGTGACGAGTGTCAACGAATCGGGATTGACCGTGGGAATGGCCTGCGGGAGCGCGGGCGCCGCCGCGGGAGCGGGCGCGTCCGCCGGCACGGGCGTCGCTGCGACCGCGGTCGCAATGTCCTGCGCGCTGGCAATAGCCGTGAGGATCGCGCTCCGGTAGCGGTTATACGTGGCGTCGCTCTCCGCCAGGACCCACATCCGCACCAGGCGGTCGCCCGAGCGTGCCACCGCCGTGTGCCCAGTGAAGTTCCTCCCGTTCAGGGTGACCACACCGAGCCCGTGTCGGAACGCCCACCCGTTCGCCATCCGATCTTCCAGCGGCTCGGCCACGGGACGCCACGGGCCGAGGTCACGGAGGGCCCGCTCGTATGCTTCGTCGAGCGTCTCGGACGACGTGGACGGGGGCTCCACCATGATGACGAGCTGCGCGCCCGTCGGGAGGTCGTTCGGCATCACCGCCACCACCCCGTTCTCGACCCGCCGGACCCAGCCGGCCGGGACGTCGAGCCACGGTGCGAGGCGCCGCGCTTCGGCGTCCGGCGTCTGCGCGGCGGCGGACGCCGCGACGATCCCCAGGAGCACTCCCACGAGCCAGGCCCTTGGCGGCACCCCTCGCGCCCCCTGCGCGGCAAGCCTCATGCGACCACCATTCCTTTCGACGGCGCACCCGCCGCGGCGGGGCCGGGTCCGTACCCCTGAGCCGGAAGCTGCGGTTGCATCCGCCGGCCGGGCTCGCTTCGCTCTAGTATCCTCTGGAACCGGTACCTTGGGAAGGCCAGGACCCCACAAGCTCTACCACGTGGTCGTTCGCGGCCACGGGTTCAGGATGCCGGTCGAGCGGTCGGACCCGATCGTGGGCTTCTCCGTGACGTTCCACGTCGCCCGCGCACGGCCGTGGACGCAACCACGCGCGCTCCAACGCGCGCGCGACCGGTGGGAGACGTTCTACGCCGAAGCGACGGGCGACCTCGTCCTTGCCGTCGCGGGGGTGGAGCGCCTGCGACCCCGTTTCGTCCGTCGCTCGCGAACGGGCTAATCGTTCTACAGTCGCTCCGATGCAGCGCCGGTGGAGTAACTTCGCGCGGACCGGTACTGGAGCGCAGGACGTCGTTGACACCAATGACGAAGGAGCGTACGGGATGATACCGTGCGCAGTGGGCGCCCAACCGGGCTGGCGCTGCGCCGGCCACTTCCGCGAAGGCCGGTCCCGTGCCGACATTCCCCAGGTCAGCACGGCTTCTTTCGGGAGACGCAATGTATCCACGATCCACGATGACCCTTGGACTGCTCCTCATGTGCACCATGAGCGCGCGGGCCGGCAGTCAGCAATCGCGACCCGCGCCGGCGGCCGCCGCGCTCCAGAGCGGCGAGATCCGCCTCACCTACCTGGGAAACGCCGGCTGGGAGATCGCCGATGGAAGGACGATCATCCTCGTTGATCCGTTCCTCACCCAGTTCGCGCGGTGGACGCCGTCCGGCCCCGCGCCGGCAATCGGCCCGAATGCGCTCTACCCGGCCGACACGGCGCTGATCAACAAGCATGTCCAGCGTGCCGACTACATCGTGATCACGCACGGACACCCGGATCACGCGCTCGACGCCGGCTACATCTCGCGCCGTACCGGCGCCGTCATCATCGGCCACGAGACCGCGGCGAACCTCGCACGCGCCTATGGCGTGACGGACAGCTCGCTCATCACCGTCATTGGA
>JAOUDR010000740.1 GCA_029859185.1 Gemmatimonadota bacterium | reverse complement strand
CGCTTGGCAAGATGCCCTGCTCCATTGCCGACTTGCCACGCACGATCCTGGCGTTGTCGGCGCACAAGATCGGCGGCCCGAAGGGTGTGGGCGCGCTGATCCTCCCCGATCCCCACGTCGTGCATCCCTTGATTCGCGGCGGTGGCCAGCAGGGCGGCATCCGGCCGGGCACGGAGAACGTCCCCGGAATCGTCGGTTTCGGGGTGGCTGCCGAGCGCGCCGCGAACGGGCTCGCCGGGCACGCCGCGCACCTCGCCACACTCCGTGACGGGTTCGAGCGGGGCGTGCGCGTCGCATTCCCCGATGCCGTGATCCACGCGACTAACGCCGCGCGGGCGCCGCACATCTCCAGCATCGCGCTCCCGGGCACCGACAGCGAAGCGATGCTCATGCACCTCGACCTCGCCGGGATCTGTTGTTCCTCAGGCTCGGCCTGCACGACGGGCGCCGTGACGCCGTCGCACGTCCTCACGGCCATGGGCGTCCCGCACGATCTCGCGGTCGCGACCGTGCGCTTCTCATTCGGTGTCCAGAACACGATGGCCGATGTCGAGCGGGTCCTCGACACGTTGCCGCGGGTGGTGGGAAAAGTGCGCGACCTGCGTACGGCGCTGGGCAGATGAGGACGGCGCGGCAGCACAGCCCTGCACTGCCGCCCTGCCGCGGGGCTGGGGCTGTGTGGGGTAGGGCTGCCGCGGGTGGGCGTGGGGGGAGTAGGGCTGCCGCGGGTGGGAGTGGGGGGAGCAGGGCTGCCGCGGGGGATGGGTCGTGACCGGCGGCAGGGTCCTCACCGCCATGTCGGGTGGGGTAGACAGCTCCGTCGCGGCGGCACTCCTCGTCGAGCAGGGCTACGACGTGGTGGGCGTCACGATGAAGCTGTTCTGCTACGGGGACGACGTTCCTGATCGGCCCTGCTGCTCCCTGGACTCCATCACGGATGCGCGGGCAGTCGCCGACCGGCTCGGTATTCCGCATTTCATAGTGAATCTCGAGAACCGGTTCGGCGCCGACGTGATCCAGAACTTCGTGGACGAGTACGCGCGGGGCCGCACCCCCATCCCCTGTGTCCGGTGCAACTCATTCACCAAGTTCCGCGACCTGCTGGCACACGCGGAGGCGCTCGACTGCACCTACTTCGCGACGGGGCACTATGTCATCGCGCGGGACGGCGCGTTGCATCGGGGAGCGGACGCCAACAAGGACCAGAGCTATTTCCTGTGGGGCATCGACCGCAACGTCGTGGGACGGATGCTAACCCCCGTGGGCACGCTCACCAAGCAGGAGACACGCGCCCGCGCGCGGGCCCTCGGCCTGGCCACCGCCGACAAGCCGGAATCGGTAGAGATCTGCTTCGTGCCGACGGGCGACTACCTCCCCGTGCTCGAGCAACATCTCCCGGCGGAGGCGCCGGCACTCCAACCGGGGCCCATCCGCACCACGGCGGGCGACGTGATCGGCGAGCATCAGGGATTCGCGCGCTACACCGTGGGCCAACGACGCGGCCTACCGGGCGGATTCGCCGAGCCGATCTTCGTGGTAGCGATCGCGCCGGAGGAACGGGCCGTGATCGTCGGGAGCGCCGACGAGTTGTTCGGGAACCGTGTCGTCCTGGAGGAGGTCAACTGGCTGGCAGAGCCACTTGGCACGGCTGACACGTGCGAAGTGCAGGTGCGTTATCGATCGAAGGCGGTCCCGGCACAGGTCGCGGAGGTGTCAGCCGACGGATGCACGCTGAGGCTGGACCTGATCGAGCCCGTGCGGGCCATCAGCCCCGGGCAGTCAGGAGTGCTGTACGAGGGCAATCGGCTGCTCGGCGGTGGCGTGATTGCCGGCTAGGATCAACCAGACGCGACCCCTGCCCTAGCTGCCCTCCCTGCCCTCACTCATCCGGTACCCGGTGCGCCAATGCAAACTGGAGCACTCCATCGTAGTGCGTCCTGGGCGCCACGACGTAGATCGTCTCCTCGAAGTTCATCGGCACGCCAACGTCGGCGAATACCGGGTCGCCGAACGGGAGGA
>JAOUDR010000739.1 GCA_029859185.1 Gemmatimonadota bacterium | reverse complement strand
GCTGTAGTAGCTCTGGGGCAGGGATGGCGCGCGGAATCCGCTGCTCGCCGCGCCGCGGAGGACCAGCCGCTCAGTGGGTTGGTAGCGGAGCGCCAGCTTGCCAGTGAACCGAGAGCCGAAGTCGCTATAGTGCTCGTAGCGGCCCGCCAGGTTGGTCAGCAGCTTGCTCGTGAGGTTGGTCTCGAGGTCGAGGTAACCGCCCACGTTGGTCCGGTCGTTCTGACTCGCGTCCGAAGGCGCGAATCCGGCGAAGACGCTCGACCCGCCGGGGGCGAGGCTGCCGGGGTTGGCGGCGCTGTCTTGGGCCGAGTGGCCTCCGTTCACCCATGAGGCGAACTCGCCTTCGACGATCTCGTATTCCTCACGCCGGGCCGCGAAACCGACCGCGACGTTCACCGGCGACGGCAGGCCGAGGGAGACCTCGCGCGACAGGTTCAGCGCCCCGAGCAGCTCGTTCCGTTGCACCCGGCCGGCGTTGAACGAAGTCTGGTTGGGGATGCCGGGATCGTCACCGTTCCCCAGGATGCCATCCAGCCCGGGCGCGCAGGCCGTCACCGTGCACGGACCGAGGGACGGGTTCAGGGTGTTCTCGAGGTCGTAGTCGAAGCGGTTGTTCCCATAGGTTCCGCCGAAGTCCAGCGCCCAGCCTCCCAGGCTGGTCCTGACTCCCGCGGCCGCGGAGTAGTCCTGTACTGTCGGGTGGAACTCGGGGAGGAATCCCTGGGGGTAGATCTCCTGCCAGTTCCGGTTGCTGTCCAGGTAGCGCCAGTAGCCGTTGCCGGTGCCGGTGCGGTGGCTGTAGCCGCCAAAGGCGTACAGCTCGCTCGAGCCGCTGGCGTTGAGCGGCATGCGGAAGTTCGCGAAGGTCATCGCGTCCTTCTCGAGCCCGTCGCCCCAGTGGAGGTTGGGCTGGGGAATGCCGTTCCGCTTGTCGATCACCTGCCCGTCCTTCGGGTTGATCGAGTCGGTGACGCCGCTGGCGTCAGCCAGGTACGGGTCGGCCCAGGCGCGGTTGGTGGGGTCGCGCTGCTGGTACTCGCCGAACAGCGCCAGCGAGCCCCGTCCCAGCCCGATGCCGATACCGCCGTTCAGGTCCACTGTCGTGCCGTCGTTGTCGTAGCCACGCCCGGTGACGAACTGGCTCGCCGTCGCGGTCAGGAATGGCGAGAACTTGCCTTCCTTGAGCACCACGTTCACCACCCCGGCGATGGCATCCGATCCATACTGCGCCGAGGCGCCGTCGCGCAGCACCTCGATGCGCTCCACCGCGCCGCCCGGAATGGCGTTCATGTCCACGCCCGTCGAGCCGGCGCCCATGCCGTAGGCGAAGGTGTTGAGCACCGCCGTCGAGTGCCGTCGCCAGCCGTTCAGCAGGACCAGGGTGTGGTCCGGCGAGAGGCCGCGGAGGGTGAACGGCCGCACGATGTCGTTGGCGTCCGTGACCGACTGGCGGGGGAAGTTGACCGAGGGCGACAGCGCCTGCAGGATCTGGCTGGTCTCGGTCGTTCCCTGGCTCTTGATGTCCTCGGCGGTGAAGACGTCCACCGGAACCGCCAGTTCTTCGGCCGCGGTATGGCGTCCGCGCGAGCCTATGACCACGTCGATGGGAGCCAGTTCAACCGGCGGGCGCGCCAGCACGAAGTCCTGCGTCACCACGTCCCCGCCGGCGATGGTCACCTCGGCCTCGGCAGGACTGAAGCCGATGGCGCGGATCCTGATGACACGGGTGCCCGCCGGGATCCCTCGCAGGGTGAAGAGACCCCGGGAGCTGGTTGTCGCCTGGAGGCTGGTCCCCCCGGCGCTGACGGTCGCGCCGGCCACAACTCCGCCGGCGCTGTCAGTCACCTTTCCCTGGACGATGCCGGACTGGGCCGACAGCGCCCCTGCCGATGCGACGAGGATGCCAAGGCAGGCCAGTGCGCGAACCACGAGGTGCCGCATGTGGGACCTCCGCTCATTGTCGGACTGCGAGGGGCGTACGGTGGGAACCGGCTTGAGGCACATAGTGCGGCGTGGCCGGGGCCGC
>JAOUDR010000738.1 GCA_029859185.1 Gemmatimonadota bacterium | reverse complement strand
TCACGATCTGGGACGACAGCAACATCGGCGAGAGCTATCCGGGCGTCACGCTCCCGCTCACGTTCTCGCTCGTGCGCCGGACGTACGAGCAGCTCTTCACCAGGGCGCTGGCGGAGATCGGCGTGGGGGACGACACGTTGCGGTCCCTGGGTCCCGAGCTCCGCCACCTGATCGGTATCGTCGACGGTCACCTCTACATGAACCTCCTTGCCTACTACCAGCTGTTCGCCGCCGCCCCGGGGATCGGGTGGACGGTGGCAAAGTGGGAGGAGGCGCTCGGCATCCGCGATGCGCCCGCGGTGCGGGACGCCGGCCGTGCCGACGGAGCCTGGATCCGGCGCGCCGCGCTCGCCGTGCGCGTGTGGCTCCGGCTCGCGCGCCGATTCCGTGGGATCGACGCGGAGGTTGCGCGGTTCGGTGATGAGGTGGAGGAGATGCTCGTCCGGTTCGATGGCGAGGACCTCGCGCGGTGGTCGTTCGATCGACTGCTCGCGCGCTTCCATTGGCTCGAGCGCGAGTACCTGGATCGCTGGACGGTCCTCATCTTCAACGACCTGTTCGCCTTCCTGTTCAATGACCGGTTGGGGCAGCTGTGCGCGGCGGTCGCCGAAGGGGGGGGATCGGGCCTGCATCAGCGGCTGCTCGTGGACCTCGATCGGGCGGCGAGCCTGCGGCCGCTCCAGGCGCTCCGCGAAGTCGCGGGGGTGGGCCGGGGGACGACGCCGGTCGCGCAGTCGCTATGGTCGGATCTGCCGGCACGCCAGATCTGGGATCGACTTCGGCAGATGCCGGCCGCCAGCGCGTTCCGTTCCAGTGCCGCCGCGTATCTGGCGCGCTACGGAGACCGTACGGTCGAGGAGTTGAAGCTCGAGACCGTGCCACCGTCCGAGGAACCCTGGACGATCGTGGACCTGCTCCGCGCGATGCCGGAAGGCAACGCGCGGTCGCCGCATGGGACGGGAGCGGAGGGGGAGGCGCGGCTCGCCGCGGAGCGGGAGCTGCGATCGCGGTGGGCAGGGCGCCCGTTGCACCGGTGGTACGCCGCCTGGGTGCTGCGGCGGACGAGGCGGCTCCTTGCCGCCCGGGAGAACCTCTCCTTCGCCCGCGCCCGCGCCTACGGTCTCCTGCGACGGCTCGTGCGCGCCATGGGTGCGGCCCTCGTGCGCGAGGGGACGCTCGCAGAGTCCGACGACATCTGCTATGCCACGTTCGAGGACCTCGAGGGGCACCTGCGGGGCGGGTTGCCGGGAGACCGTCTCGCCGCGTCGGTGACGGCGCGCCGGACGGCGTACGCGGCGTATCGTGCGCTCCGGCCACCGCACCGGATCGTGTGCCGTGGCTCCGTGTACCGGCCCGCGGTGGCGGAGCCGCGGGTTGCGGCGTCGGCGCCGGGGGATGCGCTGATGGGGATTCCGTGCGCACCGGGGCGGGCGCGCGGGGTCGCGTGCGTCGTTACCGGGAGCACATCGCCCGAGGCCGTGCGCGACAAGATCCTGGTCGCCCGCGTCACCGAGCCCGGGTGGGTGTTCCTCATGTCCGTGGCACGCGGAGTCGTGGTGGAGCGAGGGAGCCTGCTCTCGCACGCGGCCATCATCGGGCGGGAGCTGGGCGTCCCGACCATCGTGGACGCGGCCGGCGCCATGACGGCGATCCACTCAGGCGACGACGTCGAGCTGAACGGAACCACGGGCGAGGTGCGAATCCTCCGCCGGGCGGCAGCATGTTCGCCCCTCCCTCCCGCCACAGTAGCTTAGGAGGCGGCAGACCAGGAGTCGGGCATGACCGTACATCGGCGCATCGGGGAGTCGCGCGAGCGTGAGCGTCTGCGCACGGAGATCGTGGATGATCCCAGCGCTTTGGCCGCGCGCATCGCGGAGCGGATCGTCACCGTCATCCGGGAGCGCACGGCCGAGGCCGGTCGTTGCGTGCTCGGGCTCGCGACGGGCAGCACCCCGTTGGGGGTGTACCGGGAGTTGATCCGCCGGCACGCCGCGGGCGAGGTCGACTTCTCCTGCGTCGTCACGTTCAA
>JAOUDR010000737.1 GCA_029859185.1 Gemmatimonadota bacterium | reverse complement strand
GAAGTCCTTGATCTGCGGATTGGCGTCAGAGATCCTCCGCGGCGAGCCGAAGCTCCCGCTCGCCACCCAGTAGTCCGGGAACTCGTTGAAGGTCTGGCGCGTGAACATCACGCGGTCGGCGTGCGCCGCCTTCTCGACCTGGCCAATCGATTGATCTTCCCAGAGGAGGGGCGTGGGCTTCCCGCTGGCCGCGAGGCGCCAGTACCCCGACTTCTTGGTCCACAGACCGTAGGCCTCGAGCAACTGGGGCCGCGAGAGATCGACGGCCTCGTCGTCCTGGCGCCCCCCACCACGGCCGAACCCACCGCCGCCGCCGCGCGGCTGGCCGTTCTCGTCGAACCGCACGAGCCGGAACTCGATTTGTTCCGCGTCACCCACGCCACCGGTGAGGTTCACCCCCGTGCTGCCGTCGAGCGGCAACCGCCAGAGATCGAACCGGTGGTTGAGGATCACCGAGCGTCCGTCCTTGGTCCAGCCGGCGACCCCGTAGATTGGCCGCTCGTACGGATGGTCGTCTTCGGCATCCACGAAGCTGACACCCGTCGCCTGATCGATGTTCGTCGCCTTGCCGGTCTCGAGGTTGTAGGCAAAGACATGGCCGTCCTGGAGGTAGAGGAACCAGCGGCTGTCGGGTGACGTGCCCATGGTGCGGCTCAACGACTTCTCGATCAGCGTCCGCTCACCGTTCGTGACGTTTACCCGGTAGTAGTCGGCGCGGCTGCCGCCCCAGGCGACCTCGCCGCGATAGGGAGCGTCGAGGCGACCGATCCCCCACTTGCCATTGGCGGTGGGCTGGACCGTGCGCATGTCCTCGTCGCCCAGCTGGACGACCTTCCGATCGGCCACGTGGAGCACGGCCGGATAGGTCGCACGTCGCAGCTGCTGCAGCCGCACGATCTGCACCGATTGCGCCTCCGTGTCCTTCCAGTGCCACACATCCACGTTGGCCTTGGCCTCGCCGTCGTCTTCCGGCTCGACTTCCTGCTCCTTGATGCCGATGAACAGGCGCGACGCGTCGGGGCTCCATTCGGGCGCCGCGAACTCACTCAGCACCATGCCCTCGGGGAAACCCGCGTCCTCGGCCGGGTCGTACACGGCGGGCCTGACCTTGGTCGTGCCGAGTCCGACCCAGGCGTACAGCACGTTGTCCTTCTGCTTGTTGCCCTTGGCTTTGTCCCCGGAGAGCACGGCGAGGTTGGCGCCCGAGTCGCTCCACGACAGCTGCGCGAAGTCACGCTCGCCCGTGGCGAGTGCCCGCGTCTCGCCCGTGTCGAGGTCGAGCAGATACAGCCCGTTGCCGAGCCGCCCGGTGGCGTCCACCGTGTAGGCAAACAACCGTCCCGTGTCGTCGAACGCGTACAGGTTGACGTTGCCGATGTTGCGGGTGACGCCGGTCCCCAGCTCGCGCAGGATCAGGTCGGCCCCGTCACGCGTTGTGTCGCCCTGGGGACGGTTGGTGCGGACCGCGAGCCACTTGGCGTCGTTCGAGAACTGGAAGCTGGCCGCGTTGGGCACCGCGAATTTCTCGCCGGTCGCGAGTTCGAGCAACTCAAACCGCCGGGTGGGGCGCGCGCCCTGGCCTGCGGCGGCAGGTCCGCGCGGCGTGCTCGGGCGCGCCCCGCGGCGCGCCGAGTCCCGGGCCGGTGGGTTCACGTAATAGCCGATCCACTTGGCGTCATCGGAGAACGTCGGCCCGCCCCCGCCGCCGCCGCCAAAGCCGCCGCGGCCGGTCTGCGGCGCTGAACCCGCGGCAATCGTGTGCGTCTGGTCGCCGTCGAGCTGCCGGATCAGGATCGTCTCGTTGCCGTCATTGGGCCGGAGCGTGTACGCCATCCACGTCCCATTCGGCGCGATGGCTGCGTTGGCAATGCGGCTCCACTGGCCGTACGCGTCCAGCGTCAACACCTTGGGTCCGGCGGACTCCGCGACCGCGGCCGTCGTGTCAGGGGTGGGGCGCTCGCGGCGCCCTTGGGCAGTCGCCGCGGGGGTCACGGTGGCGGCCAGGAGGAGCGAGAGGGTGAGACAGCGACCG
>JAOUDR010000102.1 GCA_029859185.1 Gemmatimonadota bacterium | reverse complement strand
GCGCTGTGCAGGACCGCGACGTTGCCGCCGAACACCCCGCGCACGCGCGCGATCGTCTGCGGCGTGAGCGCGATCTCCGGAACGAGCACGATGGCGCCCCGGCCGGCGGCCACCGCGTGCCGCACCGCCTCGAGGTAGGCAAGCGTCTTCCCACTGCCGGTGATCCCGAAGAGCAGCGCCGCCCCACCGCCCTGCTCCGCGGTGAGCGTCGCGATGGCCGCGCGTTGCGCGTCGTTGGGCACGGCCGGCAGCTCGACGGCGCCGTCCGCGAAGGGATCGCGCAACTGGGCCCGCTCCTCGATGGCCGCGACGTCGCGCTCGGCAAGGGCCCGGAGCACGGCTGGGGCGAACCCCAGGCCGTGCACGAGGTGCGTCCAGCCGGCTTCCCCGCCCACGGCGTCGATCGCCTCGTAGGCGGCCCGCTGCCGCGCCGCCCGACCGAACACCTGTTCTCGCTCGAGGAGCGACGGGAGCGCACGTGTCAACGTCACCACACGCTCCGTCCCCGCGGTGGGGCCCAGCGATGGTGCTTCCGTTTCGAGACGCACCGCCCCCACGCGCGCGAGCCGCTGCAGCGTATCCCACACCGGGCGGCCGATCGTACGGGCCAGAGCGCTTGCGGCCGCGCGCCCGCCCCGTCGCTCGAGTGCGGCAAACACCTCGGCACTTGCCCCGCCGGGAACGTTGGTGGGGTCGACGGCCACCGCAATCAGCCGCGATTCTCCCCACAGCGGACCCGGCAGCATGGTGCGGAGACACAACCCGAGGGGCGTCGCATAGTACCGGCTGATCCAGCGGGCAAGTCGCAGCAGGTTCTCCGGCACCAGCGGCGCCGGATCCGGCGCGAGGAGCACCGGCTTGAGATCCGTGACCGGCGCGGTGCCGCGTTCGGTCACGATCCCCACCATCTCGCGCGCCCGCACCGGTACCACGACGCGAGCCCCGGGCTGCACGCGATCGGCAAGGGCGGGCGGGAGCTGGTACCAGTAGGGCTGCGAGGCGGGAAGGGGAAGCGCAACCCGACAGGCGGCAGGGATCACTCCGCCGGCCACCGGACTCCTCGAACCATCGCGAGCCCGATGGCGCCGCGGCGGGCGAGGGCGCGGAGCGTGCGCACCGGTCTGCTCACCGCGGTGCGCGCGCCGTCGAACCCGGCGGCGGAAAACGCCCGCACGACGGCACCGATCGTCCCGCGCGCGAGCCAGCGCCCGTCGCGCATGACCGTCTCCGCGGTGATCTCGACGAGCCCGGCATCCCGCACGACCTGTTTCCAGGCCGTGAGGTGCCGCGGTCGGATACCGACCTCCGCGAGTTCCACCTCGGCATCCGCGACGGGGCTCCCCGACCAGACGGGAACCGCGATCACCACCGGCTGGAGCGGCCGGACGACGCGGGCGGCCTGCGCGATGGCCGCCTCCGGGTCGGCGGCAGGGTCGAACACCAGCATGGCCACGACGATATCGAACACCGCTTCGGTATGGGGCAGGTCGTCCGCATGCGCGCCTTGCAGCGTGACGCGGGAACCGAGCCCGGCACTTCGCGCGGTACGCTCCGCCCACGCAATCGAGCCGGCGTCCGGATCGATGGCCGCCATGTGCCCGGTACGCCGAGTGGCCCACCAGATGGCGGCCCGCGCCGCTCCGGCCCCCACCCACAGGATCTCCGCCGCTTCTTCCGGGTCCGCGAAGTCCATCAGCCGGCGGTGCTGCGCTTCCGCCACCTCCGCCCAGGGCTGCAGGGCGGCGACCAGCGCCCCCGGTCGGGCGCGCAGGTCTCTCGCCGGCGCGGTCACAGCGCCGCCAGGTGAGTCTCGACCGCGACGGCGATGCGGGTCGGCGCGTAGCCGCCCTCGAGCACCGAGGCGATCGGGACACCGAGCGCACGCCACCGCGTCACCCACTCGGCGTAGTCGTCGGGCTCGAGCGTGAATCCCGCCAACGGATCGCCTGCCATGGCATCGAACCCCGCCGAGAGCAGCATCAACTCGGGCAGCCAGCCGTCGGTAGCGTCCTGAACGGCGGCATCGAGCGCCGCGACGTACTCCGCCCGCGGCAAGCCCGGCGGTCGGGGAACGTTGAAGATGTTGCCGACACCGCGCTCGTCCGCCCGCCCCGTCCCGGGATAGAGCGGCCATTGATGGAGGGAGACGTAGCGAATCCTCGGGTCGCGTTCGACGATCGCCTGGGTCCCGTTCCCGTGGTGGACGTCCCAGTCCACGATCAACACGCGCGCCACCCCCTCGGCGAGCGCGGCGTGTGCGGCCACGGCGACGTTGTTGATGAGGCAGAATCCCATGGCGCGGTCGGCCAGCGCGTGGTGCCCGGGCGGGCGCACGGCCGCGAACGCCGGCACCCCCGCCACTGCCGACCGCATCGCCGCGACGGCCCCACCAGCCGCCCGCAGTGCCGCGTCCCAGCTGCCCGGGCTCGCCACGGTGTCCTCGTCGAGCCGCCCGCCACCCTGCTGCACCAGGCGCTGGAGCGCGTCGAGGTACGTCGCCGGGTGTACTCGCTCGAGCGCGTCCCGGTCGGCCGCGGGCGCGTCCTCGACGGCCAGTCTGCAAGCCAGCGGCCCCTCGCGCAGGGTGCGCAGGATGGCCCGAATCCGCTCCGGGGACTCCGGGTGGCCCGACCCCGCGTCGTGCTCGAGCGTGGCTGGATGGTGAAAGACGCGGATGGTGCCCGCCGTGGGCGTCACGGCGCACCCCCGGCTTCGTTGTTGGGCGTCAGCGCCCGCAGCTCCTGCCGCAAGAGCGTGCGCGCCCGCGCGATCTCCTGCAGCCGGTGCAGATACCGCCGCCGCAGCGCGACCACCCCGATGGCCAGCGCCACGAACGCCGCGCTCCACCCGAGGAGCACCATGCGCCCGTCCCACACGGCCGCGACCCCGAGGAGGGCGGCATCGAGGAGGAGGAACCCTACGGCCAGGACCGTGACCGTGCGGCCTGCGCGCGCCCGTCGCGCCGAAGGGTCAGCGGACGGGATGGCGTCGTGCCGGCAGCACGATCAGCGGCGCGCCGCTCCGCAACGCCAGACCGGCGACCGTCGCGTGCTCATCGAGGACAAGGGCACCACGGTACTTCATCACGTACTGGTCGGGTGCCACCGTGCGGCCCATCGCTTGGGCCAGAGCGCGTTGCTTCAGCTCGGCCATCGTCTGTGACGGCGCCGCATCGAGCGTCACGGTATCCCAGGCGTCTGCCACGGCAATGCGCAGCCGCACGTCCGCCACGGTCATGCGGCCTCCTGATCGGCGACCGGAAGCGTCGAGAGGAACCGCGCCACCGTCTGGGTGAACAGCAACGACGAAGCGCGTACGCGCGTGCCGCCTTCCGCCGAGAACACGGCGATGGCGATTTCCTCGCCCCCCTGGCCACGGAATGCCGCCCAGGTGGGGCCCTCCTTTTCGAGAAACGCCCCGAAGTGGGGCACCCGCTCCCCGAAGAACTGCTTGGCTCGCTGCAGCACGACATCACCGGCGAGCGACGTCACCATTTCGTTCATGATGGACTCGACTCCTTTGACCGCCCGGAAGGTGGCTGGGCGTCATGAGGAAAGCTACTCCCGCGATCCGGCCACCTTCCAGCCCTCCGCCCCTCAGGCAGAACGGACGGTTTGGACGGCCTGGGACGGCGGCTGCGGCCGCCGCAGCAGATCCCAGAGGCGTCCCCGCCGCCGCAAGACGATGATCGCCTCGCCGGGTGGCGGTTCCCGCAGACCATCCAGCGTGAGGAACAGGGGAAGCGGGACGTCGGGCACCGCCACGCGGTACCGCACCCCATGCCACGTCAGGTCCACCGCTTCCGGGCGGCGGCGGACCAGCCGGTCGAGGAAGACGTCGTCATCGATGCGGAACACCCCGTCGTCCACGCGTTCGCCGGAAAGATGAAACAGGGGATCGAACGGCTTCCCCTCCTGCCGGGCGAAGTTCTGGTCCGCCGCCCAATCGAACACCTCGAGCGCGTCCGCGTTGGCCCGCCACTCGAGGTGGTGCCGCAGCTCGTGGGTCAGGGTCTCCCACGCCTCCTCGCGCCAGGCGAAGTCCTCCTGCGTCGACGCCAGGGCGCGGAACGACCCGTGATACAGCACGACCCGGGACTGCGCCTCGTCCGCGTCGCCGTGCAGCGGGATGCACTCCCCCAGGGTGTAGACGTCGGCTCTCGTGGGATGCGGCACCGACTTGGGACTGACATCCACCGCCGCGATGCCGTCCAAGTACGCCTCGGGGATGTCCCGGGCGAGCCGGCGGACGAGACGCTCGAACTCACGGAAGTCCATCGCCGGGCTCAGGCCAGCAGCGGCGTCAGGCGCTCCACCGCGGCGTCGAAGCTCAGCGGATCCACGCCGATCTCCGCCGCGACCCGATCGGCAGGGTCCGCCTGCCCGCGTCGCATCAACTCCCGGACGAACGCCCCGGCCCGCGGATTGCGGAACCAGTCGATGTCGAACTGCTCGACCAGCGCCCGGGCCAGCGCCGCCTCGAGCTGCCACGCACGGAGATACCGTGCGGAGTAGAACCCCGGATCCACATCACGCAGATAGAGTTCGCGTGGATACCGGAAGCCGGTCGCCGCGGTGAGCCGCTCCGCGTACTCGTCGGCAATCTCCTCACGGTAGTCACTGCGGTGGAGGGCAATCTCATACGCCAGCTTCGCCGCGTAGCGACGCAGCAGGTACAGCTCCGCTACCGCCAACTCGAACTGCAAATCCGCAATCTGCCCCGCTGCCGCACTGCCGCCCTGCCCCATCGCCGTATGCCGCCCCAGCCATCCAGCGTCGAGCGTCAGATGATCCCACAGCATCGCGAACGCTTCGGTCACCGAATTGTCGCCCAGCCAGCGCTCGTGGAACGCCCGGTCGGGATCCACGGCGGCAAAGTGCATCGCGTGTCCCAATTCGTGCCAGAACGTGCGGTAGTCGCTGTGCCCACCGGAGGGCCGCAGCACCAGATACACCTCGTCCGGCACCCGCACCGGCACGCAGAACGCGCGCGGCTGCTTGCCGGGCCGCTCCTCCGTGTCCACGTGGACGCGTCCCGCCTCGGTGGCATCGAGCCCCATCTCGCCCATCTGGCGCACCGCGATCTCCACCAAGCGGTCGGATGGGAACGCGGCATCATAGTCGTCGGCACGGAACGCCCACCCCGAATCGGCCCTCACCAACGCGTCCAAGGGCACGCCTATCCGGCGTCGGGTCAGTCGCGCGAGCGCATCACCGTAGAGGTCCGCGGTCTCGCCGAGCAGGGCCTCCGCCTGTTCCGCGAGTCGCTCGAGATCCATGCCCGAGAGGTGCGCCACGGCCGCGACGTAGTCGTCGTTGCCCACCGCCGCGCTCACGACCTCCCGCTCCGCGGCAAGCCGGTCGCGGCGCAGGCCGTTCAAGCCCGCCGCCCCCACCGCCGTGGCGGCGTGGTCCAGTGCCGTCCGCCACGCGCGGTCCGCCGCGTTCTGAATCTCGATGCCGGCGCGCAGAAACGGCACGGTCCGGTCGCCGACGGTGACCACGGCCTGTTGCTCCCAGGCCAGCTGCTGCTCCGCATACGGCGCGACGCGACGGCCCACGCGGAGATCCACGATCCACTCGAGGAGCGCCGGCTCGTTGGCGCCACGGACGACGGCCAGCGCCTCCTCGTCCTGGAGGATCAGGTGGCGGTCGTAGATCGCCTGGAAGTCAGCCTCGGGCTTGTGACCCGCGCCGGTGAGGTACCACTCGCGGCCCAGCTCATGATTGAGCTGCTCGCCCCGCGCAACCAGCGTGTCGAGCGTCACCCGGCGAGCCGCGCCTGGAGATAGCCGACGAGTTGGTCCATCGCGATGCGGTCCTGCTGCAGCGTGTCCCGATCGCGGACCGTCACCGTCTGGTCTTCGGTGGTCTGACCGTCCACCGTCACCCCGAACGGCGTGCCCGCCTCGTCCTGCCGCCGATAGCGCCGCCCAATCGACCCGCCGTCGTCGTAGAACACGGTGAAGTGGTGCCGCAGGTCGGCCGCGATCCGCGTCGCGACTTCCGGCATCCCGTCTTTCTTCACCAGCGGGAAGACCCCGACCTTGATCGGCGCGATGGACGGCAGGAAGCGGAGCACGACCCGGGACTCACCTTCGACTTCCTCCTCGTGGTACGCATCCACCAGCGTCACCAAGGCCAGGCGGTCCGCGCCGAGCGACGTTTCGATGATGTACGGGAGGAAGCGGGTGTTCGTGACGGTGTCGAGGTACTCGAGCTTTTTGCCCGAGTGCTCCTGATGCCGGCCCAGGTCGAAGTCCGTGCGGTTGTGGATCCCCTCGAACTCGTGCCAACCAAAGGGGAACTCGTACTCGATATCGAACGCCGCCTTGGCGTAGTGCGCCAACTCGTCGGATGTGTGCTGATGGAACCGGAGCTTGGCCGCCGTGATGCCGAGGTCGGCGTGCCACTGCATCCGCGCGGCCCGCCACTCCTCGAACCACCGCTCGTCCTCGCCGGGTTTGACGAAGAACTGCATCTCCATCTGCTCGAACTCGCGCGTGCGGAACGTGAAGTTCCCGGGCGTGATCTCGTTGCGGAACGCCTTGCCAATCTGCGCAATGCCGAACGGGATTTTCTGCCGCGACGACTGCAGCACGTTGAGATAGTTCACGTAAATCCCCTGCGCCGTCTCCGGACGCAGGTACACGACCGCGGCCTGCTCCTCGACCGGCCCCATGAACGTCTTGAACATGAGATTGAACATGCGCGGGGCCGTGAGCGTGCCCTTGTTTCCGCACGCCGGGCACTGGCCGTCCGGCTCTCCCGGCGTCCCCTTGAGGCGCGGATCGTCGGCCCGGAATCGGTTCTTGCACTGCTTGCAGTCCACCAACGGATCGCTGAAGCCCGAGACGTGACCGGACGCTTCCCACACCTTCGGGTGCATCAGAATCGCCGCGTCGACGCCCTCGATGTCGTCGCGCTGATAGACCATGGAGCGCCACCACCGCTCCTTGAGGTTCTTCTTCAGCTCGACGCCGAGCGGCCCGTAGTCCCACACGGAGCCCAGTCCCCCGTAGATCTCCGACGACTGGAAAACGAACCCCCGCCGCTTGGCGAGGGAGACGATCTTGTCCATGACGTTGGCGTTCGCCATGCGGTCCAAACCTATGAGGGAGAATGAGTTGCGTCTGCGGTGGCTGAAACTAGCCCGCCGTTGGGATCACGGCAAGCGGAGTGTCTCCCGGACCGCGCGCTCGGCCATGGCGCTGAGGTCCGGCGAGCTCCACCGCCCGGGTTGCGCGATGACCGTGACGTCCGGCGGGCGCGTCCTGGCGCGCGGCGTCACCACCACCGCCGGCACGCCGTGCGACCGCGCGCGATCCAGGACCGTCCCCGTGAGCTTGCCGGCGAACGAGGTCGCATCCAACGTCGCCTCGGCGATGATCACCAGGTCGGCGCCGGGAAGACGATCTTCGAACCCGGCCCGGTCCATGATCCACGATGCGCCTGGTTCCAGTCGCGCGCGGGCGAAACAGAGCAAGCCGAAGCCCAGACCACCCGCGGCGCCCGCCCCCGGCTGCTCGGCGAATGACGGTCCGTCCCACTGTGCCGCGCACGACACGAGCCGCTCGAGCCCACCCATCAGACGGTCCCGCGCGGCGGCGCGTGCGCCCTTTTGCCGGGCGTACACCGCGGCCCCTTCCAGCCCCAGCAACCGATTCGCGACGTCGGCGAGCGCCAGAACCTGCACCGGCAACGGCTCCGCCGGTACGAGCGACGCCAGCCGCTGCAACGCCCCGCCATGGTCCGGGAGGTCCCGTCCCCGCGCATCCAGGGCACGCCACCCCCACGCCCGCGCGGCGCCGAGTCCGCCGTCCATGGTGGCGCTGCCACCCAACCCCACGACGACCTGTCGCGCCCCGCCCGCAATCGCCGCCTCCAGCAGCTCTCCCACACCTCGCGTCGTGGCCCGTTCGGGATTGCGCTGAGGAAAGGGCAGGAACGCCACGCCGCAC
This sequence comes from Gemmatimonadota bacterium, assembly GCA_029859185.1. Taxonomy (GTDB): domain Bacteria; phylum Gemmatimonadota; class Gemmatimonadetes; order Gemmatimonadales; family GWC2-71-9; genus JAOTWJ01. Next base: position 369 of record JAOUDR010000102.1, on the reverse strand, counting down.
GCCAGGCGCGACTCGATCACGGCGGTCCCGGCATCGACCCACCCAATCGCCGCCTCGACCGGGGTGCCCATCGGCCCCGTCACGCGGTGCAGCGTACGGTGCGGTGGCGCGATCGCGTCGAGCAGTCCGTCGCCGCCGTCACTGCCGACGATCGCCTCCACCCCCACCCCCGCCGCTTCCGCGCCCGCCGCAAGCGCGCGCGTCACCTCCACCGCACTGAGCGAGCCTTTGAAAGCCTGACCAACGGCGATGATGCGGGGCATGGAGAGAAGATACGGCGGCGAAACGGCGAAACGGCGAAACGGCGAAACGGCGGAACGGCGGAACGGCGGAACGGCGGAACGGCGGAACGGCGGAACGGCGGAACGG
>JAOUDR010000101.1 GCA_029859185.1 Gemmatimonadota bacterium | reverse complement strand
GACCAGCTTCACCGTGACCAGCGCGACGATGATGGTCGTCAGATCGCGGTTGGATGCCAAGTCGCCCCCACCGCGGGTTTCACCGTCACCACCACGCCGGTCAACGTGCGGTCGTTTCATGACCGAAAACCGGTAGGGGCGACCCGGCGGGTCGCCCAATCCGCGGCCGTCCACCGGGCGGAACCCACACGCGCCACCGGACGGTCGGCTGCCCCCGCCGCCGTCCACCGGCCGGGATCGGCGGGGCGACCCGCCGGGCCGCCCCGGCCACGCGCCGACGAATGTGCCGGTCGTTCATGGCTGGGAACCGGTGGGGGCGACCCGCCGGGTCGCCCCTACCACGCTACGATCCACCGTCCGTGGGCGGGGACAATTGGTCCACTGCGTCACCCAACTCGGTGTAGGCGGTGGGGTCCACTTCCCGGAACGGGACCGCGCGGTACGCGATCTTCCCGTCGGGTCCGACGACGAAGAGGTTGCGGTTCGTGACGCCCGACCTGCTCGCGAGCGCCCCGTACTGGGTCGCGACCTTCAGGTCCTGGTCGCTCGCGACGAGGAACTGGAACTGGTCGTCCTTCGCCCACGAGGTGAGCGCGTCAATGGGATCGGCGCTGATCGCGATCAGCACCACGTCCTGGCCATCGTTGAAGAGCTGTGCGTACTGATCACGGTACGCATGCATTTGAACCGTTCAGCCACGACTCCGTGCGCGGTAGAAGAACGCCAGTACGACGGTCTTCCCTTGGAAGTCCGACAGGCGCACTGGCTCCTGCAGGAGTCCGTAGCGCGTGCCCCCTGGCAACGCGAAGTCCGGGGCCACGGCACCGACCTCCAACGGTGGCGCCGCTGCCGCCTCCTGCGCGGCGAGGCCGGTCACCGCCAGCGGCAGCGCCATGGCGCCCGCGACGAGCAGTCTCAACATGGTCCTCCCTCCAAAGGTTGCCCCATAGATATCACCTTCGGGCCCCGGGCGGAACGGGTGGCAGCCCCGCGCTACCGCCGCTCGACAGTGCGCAGGAACTCCCGCACGATCCACACGTTCTCCGCGGGCTCGTCCTGCATCGTCAGATGGGCGCTGTTCTCGAAGATCGCCAGCGCCGCCCCCGGGATCAGGCTCTGGTAGTACTCGACCGTCTGGGGGCGCGCCTCGTCGTAGCGGCCCGTCGTGAACAGGGTCGGGATGGTGATTTCGTGCAGTCGATCCGTTCGGTCATAGTCTTGCAGCGTGCCGGTCGCCGTGAACTCGCTCGGCCCCCACATGTGGCCGTAGACCATCATGCTCAGCTGTGTGAACGTGCTGTCCACATCGGCCGACCAGGGCAGCTTCCGGCCGACGTAACGCCGGTAGAACGCCATGACGGCTGCCTGATACTCCGGATCGGCGAACGTTCCGTCTGCTTCGTGCCGGGCGACCGCCGCCTGGATCGAGTCAGGCATCGTCATGAGCAGCGTGTCGGCGTCCGCGAGCCAGCGGGGGATGCTGATGGCGGGACTCGCGAAGATGACACTCCGTACCCCTCGAGGCTTCGTGAGGAGGTAGTCCGTGGCCAGCATCGTGCCCCAGGAGTGCCCCAGGATATGGACCTCGTCGAGCCCCAGCGCCTCGCGGACGGCCGCCAACTCGGCGACGAAGCGCTCCACCGTGAGCAGCGTGGTGTCGGTGATCGGATCCGAGTGACCCGCACCCAGTTGGTCGTAGAAGACCACCGGGCGCTCGTCGGCGAGGGCGGCAAAGGGCTTGAGGTAGTAACTCGGCGCGCCGGGGCCGCCGTGGAGCACCAGGAGCGGGGTGGCGTTCCCACTGCCGACGATACGGTACCAGACGTTGCCTCCCGGAACCGCGATGTACCCCTCGCCTGGTTGGAGTCCGGTCGGACGGCACCCTGCGGCGCCGATGACGAGCAGGATGGCTGCGGTGGACGATCGAGCAATCATCTACATCTCCGAGCGGAGTGGATCGGCGCGAGCGAACAGGGAAGAACTTCGTGCCGCGGTGGGGTGCTGGCAAGCAGGATGACAGCGCCTCCTGCAGGACGCTGTTGCGTGGCCGAGCCCGCGCTTCAGCGCGGGACTTCCACGCACCGGAGCAGTGATCCGGGTCGAGTCCGGGGCTGAAGCCCAGGCTCGGTCGAGGAACCGGACCCTGAAGAGTGGCAGGCGGGGACTGTAGCCCCGTCACCGTCCCGCCCCTTGCCAGGCGACCCTCTCGCCGAGTGCGAGGCGCTGCGGCCACAAATGGCGCTTTGGGCAGGTGCCCGTCTAGAGCCGGTCGATCTGCTCCCGCGTCCGCTCGCTGCGGACGTTGCCGGTGTTGACCGTGGACGCAGGCTCGAACAGGAGCAGGTGCACCTCCTCGTTTGCGACGGGACGATGCTCCACCCCACGCGGTACGACGATGCATTCGCCGGGGTCGAGTACGACCTCCCGATCCCGGAACTGCATGCGCAGCCGACCGTGCAGGACCAGGAACAATTCGTCTTCGGCCTCATGATGGTGCCAGACGAACTCTCCCTGGAGCTTGGCGAGCTTCACGTGCTGTCCGTTGAGATCCGCGACGATTCGCGGAGCCCAGTGCTCATCGAATTGCGCGAGCTTCTCGGTCAGGTTGATCTTGTCGATCATCGGGAGCAGGGTCTCCGGCGAAGGGGTCTGAAAGCAGGAGCAGACGGCAAGACGGCGAGACGGCAAGACGGCGAGACGGCAAGACGGCGAGACGGCAAGACGGCGAGACGGCAAGACGGCGAGTGGTGGGGAGGTGAGGGGCGGTCGGCTCCGGAAGCTCAACGTGCTGCGAGTCCCGTGCGTACGTCAAGTAGGGTGCGCAACTCGGCGCCCCACAGACGGTTGTCCAGCGCCCGCTCTTCGGCGCACCTGCCTCGCCCTCCTTCGCACGGGATACCCATAGCGATGCAGCCAGCATTGTCCCATCTGTCGCGCCTGTTCCCCGGAGTGCTGGGGATGATCGTTCTGGCGGCTGCCTGTACACAGGAAACGACGGAGGAGCCGTACGCGGTCGCCACGGTGACCCGTCGCGACATCGTCGTGTCGGCGAGCGCCGCCGGCATGGTCGAGCCCATCATGACGGTGGAGGTCAAGTCCAAGGCGTCCGGCGAGATCGTCGAGGTCGCGGTGGAGGAGGGCGAGACGGTCAAGGCCGGCCAGTTGCTGGTCCGCGTGGATCCGCGGATCCCGCTCAATGCGGTCGTCCAGGCTGAGGCGGATTCGGCCGTCGCGGTGGCCGAGTTGGAGAATGCCGAAGCGCAGCTCCGCCGGGCCGAGACTCTCTGGGCGAGCCAGTCCATCACGGAACTCGAGTACGAGAGCGCCAAACTCGGCCGGGCGAGCGCCACCGCGCGCCTGATCAGCGCCCGCCGTTCGCTCGAGGACGCCCGGATTGCCTTCGAGGACACGGAAGTGCGCGCGGCGTCGAGCGGCGTCATCCTCGGCCGGAACGTCGAGGTCGGCAGCGTGATCGCGTCCGCGAGCCGGGACGTGAGCGGCGGCGCCGTGCTCATGCGCATGGCCAGCCTCGATACGGTCCAGATCCGTGCCCTGGTGGACGAGACGGATATCGGGATGATCCAGGCCGGCATCCCGGTCACGACTACGGTGGAAGCGTATCCCAATCGCCCGTTCCGCGGTGAGGTGCTGCGCATCGGGGCCGAGGCCGTCGTCCAGCAGAACGTCACGATGTTCCCGGTGCTCGTCCGGATTGCCAACCGGCAGGGTCTGCTGCGTCCCGGGATGAATGCCGAGGTCGAGATCCACATTGGCGAGGTGCTGGATGCCCTGGCCATCCCCAACGCGGCGCTCCGGACACCGGATGAGCTGGAGCCTGCCGCCGGCATGCTCGGGCTCTCCATGGAGGCCGTACGCATGCAGCTGGCCGGCGTGGCAGGTGATTCGGTCCCGCGGCTGCCCTCCGATTCTGCAGCCGGTGGCTCGATGCGGGCCGGCGGATCGGTGAGCAGCCAGGGTACGGAGCGGCCTGCCGCGTTCCGAGGTCAGGCGGAGCATGGCCGCGACCGCGAGTCGTCCCTGTTCGGAGGTTCCTACGTGGTGTTCGTGCTCCGGAACGGCACCCCGCGCGCCGTGCCCATCGAAACCGGACTCACGGACTTCGACTACACGGTTGTCGTGCACGGGCTGAGCGAGGGGGATTCGCTCGTCGTCCTGCCCACGTCCGGGCTGATCGAAGAGCTGCAGCGACGTGAGGAGTGGGCACGGGAACGAGCAGGCGGACCGCTGGGGAACCAGGGAGGCCCGCCGCGATGACCTTTCTGGAGATCCTCCGCGTCGCGTTCTCGGCCATTCGGGCGTCCAAGCTTCGCTCCTTCCTCACCGCCCTCGGCATCGTGATCGGGGTGGGGGCGGTGATCACCATGATTGCCCTCGGCTCCGGTGCCCAGGCCGCTGTAGAAGAGCAACTCGAGGCGTTGGGCACGGACCTGCTCTCGGTATCGGCGGGGCAGTCGTTCTGGCACGGGGTGGCGAGCGCCCAGCGCGTGAGCGTCACGAGCGACGACGCGATGGCGCTCATGCGTGACGCCAGGACGCTCAAGGCCGTCGTCCCGTCGCTCGACGGCCGGATGCAGGTGGAGCTGGACGGCCGGAACGTGAATATCGACGTCGTCGCCACGACGGCCGACTTCGCGTCGGTCAACCGCTTCAAGATGGGGCGAGGTCGGTTCTTCAGTGAGGGCGACGATCAGGCGCGCCGCCGCGTCGCCGTGGCGGGTGCCGATATCCCCACCGAGCTCGAGACGGATCCCACGACGCTCGTCGGCCGGCAGGTCATGATTCGCGGCGTTGCGTTCGAGGTGATCGGCCTCATGGAGCCCAAGGGGACCGAGGGGCGGGACGACCCCGACGAGACGCTCTACATCCCGTTCCGCACCGGCGAGTACCGGATGTTCGGCACCGATCGCCTGAGCCAGATCACCGTCCAGATGGAAGATCCCGAGCGGATGGAGGCGTCGATGCTCGAGATCGAGACCATCCTCCGACGCGAGCACCGCCTCCGGCCCGACGAGGCCAACGACTTCCGCATCCGGGACCGGTCGCAGTTCCTCACAGCGCAAGCGGAGGCGGGGGCCACGCTCACCTTCCTGCTGGCCGGCATCGCGGCGGTGAGCCTGCTCGTGGGCGGCATCGGCATCATGAACATCATGCTCGTCTCGGTCACGCAGCGCACCCGCGAGATCGGCATCCGGAAGGCCATCGGGGCCACCCGGAGCCACATCCTGGCGCAGTTCCTCGTCGAGGCGCTCACGCTGTGCCTGTTGGGTGGTCTGGTCGGGATCGCGGCCGGGTGGGGTGCGGCGGTGTTCTTCTCCAAGCTGAACGGCTGGCGCGTGATCGTCACCCCAGGTGCTGTGGGCCTCGCTGCGGGGTTCAGTGTGTTCGTAGGGCTGTTCTTCGGGGTGTGGCCGGCTCGGCAGGCGGCATCTCTCGATCCCATTGAGGCGCTGCGCTATGAGTAGGAGCCAGGGTCTGGCAGCAGGGGTGGGGTGAAAGGGTAGACGGGCAGACGGCAAGACGGCGAGCGGTTGGGAGGGACGCAGGAGCCAGCTTGGCTTTGGCGTCCTCCTTCGCATTCCGGGTCTCGCTGTGACCGCCCTGACACCTGACGCCTGGATCCCGGTCGCCGTCTTGCCGTCTGGCAAGGCCCGCTATCGGGCGGAGTTGGCGGGCAGGGTCAGGCGCAGCACCAGCGTGTCCGGCCCGTCCTGCGGCCGGAGCCGCACGTTCTCCACCTGCACGCTCGTCTCTCGAAGTGCGCGCCCTGCGGGCGGCTTGGCCCTCACGCCGACGCATACCTCCGTGTACGTCCCCCAGCCCCAAGCAGTGACCGCGAACTCACCGTCGGCGCTGGTCGTGTCCGGCGGGAAGGGCTGCATGTCGTCGCAGAGGCCCGGTCGCCAGCTCACGTGCGCGATCGCCCCCGACACCGGGGCCCCATCGGCATCCTCGATGGCGCCCCGGACGATGAGAGTCGTGACCTCACCGTCGAGCACTGCCGGACCACCGCACGCGGATGCGACGACGAGCACGCACCCGATCAGGAACCGGCATGAAGCGACGACGCGGGCGGCCAGGGCAATCCGTAGGGGGGATGACAGCACTCTCAGCTCGCTTCCTCGATCAGAGTCCCCAACCACCTTCGGAGGAACGACCGCCTGTGTCCTCCCCACCGCTGGCCGTCTCGCCGTCTGGCCGTCTATCCTACCTCCTGCCGCAACCGCCCAGCCCCTTTCACCTCACGACGCGCAGATAGTAGCGATACGTCTCCACACTGCCGAAGACGCCGATTCCGCCTTCCAGACGATTCAAGAACCCGCGCCCCGTGAACGGATCGCTCCGCGACCGCACGAAGTCGTAGTAGTTGGTGTCGGTCACGGCGACGCCGAGCGTGTATTCCCTGCCCACCTCGAAGACGGGTTTGCCGGAGTCACCGGCGAACGGGTTGTAGAGATCCGCCGGGAGCGCGATGCCCAGGCTGTCGGTCACGAGATACACGACGAGGCTGTCGGGCTCTTCCCGCCAGCGTACTTCAACTTGGAGCGCGCGGGCCAGGATGGGATCGACGGCGATCCGGATCGTATCACGCTGGAGGTCGAGCTGGAGCAGGTCTCCTTCTCCCGTCGCCGAGTCCGCCGCGAGGCGGACGGAAACCGTCCGCGCTCCAGGGACGGTCGTGCTCCCCGTCACGACGTCGCCCTCCGGGGTGACGACCCGGAGGTCGACGCGGTCACCCGGCGTCAGCGGGCAGAATCCCGAGGTCTCGTAGATGCCGCTCCCCGAGGACCGCGGGTTCAGCGTGTCGGATGCGGGAGTGCAGGAGGAGGGCCCCCGATGCGTGAGGATGACCACGGCTCCCGCAATGGGAAGACGCGGCTCGTCGGGCGGCACACTGTTCGGCGTGCTACCGCCCGTGACGCCGGTGAGCGAGCGTTCCACCACCACGAACTGGTCCGTCCGGCGAGCGGAGAGCACGGCTTGGACGATGACGCGTGGTTCGCCTTCGGGGATCGTGACTTCCGTCAACTCGCAGGAGAAAAGGAACGGGAGAAGCGCCAGCAGCGGTAGCGCGTACCGCCGTTCCGCCGTTCCGCCGTTCCGCCGATGATCACGCATCAGAACCAGAACTCCACGCCAACGGTTGGCAGCAGAGGAATCTGGGACACGCCGGTCCGCGTGGCGGGCGACGTGTCGTATTCGAAGATGTATACGAACGGGTTCTTCCGGTTGTACATGTTCGCCACCTGCACGTACGGCTCCCATTGACCGCCCCACTTCTCGAACTGCCACCGGAAGCTCACGTCGAGCCGCGTGTAGGTCGGGTAGCGCTGACCGTTGATCGTCGAGCTGATGGGTTCCCGATCGGACTCGCCGAACCGGTGATTGATGGCGTCATAGAGCGGGTGTTCCCACTCGCCGATCCAGCCGGTGTACGGGAGCGGGGAGCCCACGCCGAACCGGACGCCGAGATCGCTGCCCAACGGTCCGGGAGCGAAGGCGATCACGTTGAGCGTGTGTCGCCGGTCGTGCGCCGGCGGAAACTCCATGCCCTGGGCCCGACGGACGGTCCGCGTGTAGCCGTACGCGATCCAACCGCGCAGTGCCCCCGCGTGCTTGCGCAGCAGGATGTCACCACCCCAGGCGTCCCCATCCGCGGGGATGAACTCGTCTCCGACGACCCGAAGATCTTGGGCAGGGTTGGGTGTGACCAGATTCGCGAACTGCTTCCGATACGCTTCGACGGTGAGCTGGATGTTGCGGCCGAACCAGCGTTCATAGCCGAGCACGAAATGGTCGGCCCGTCCCACCGGCACGTATTGATCGGCGCCGATCCAGAACTCGAAGATCGTGACGGGGATCTCCTGATCGCGGATCGAGTGAATCGCCTGGTGATACCGGCCCACGGAGCCCTGGATTGCATCGTTGGAGCTGAGAAACGTCTTGAAGGACACGCGCGGTGATACGACCGTGGCGCCGGTGCCCGTCACGTAGTCGAGCCGCGCGCCCGGACGCAGCAGCAGCCAGCGCGCTGCGCGCCACTGGTCCTCGGCAAACGCCGACCAGACCGTGGGCGCGTAGTGCGCCTCAAAGAGGTTTGTCTCCAGCGCCAGGCTCCCGATCCCATAGTTCATGGCGTACGACTCCACCGCGCCACCGAGTCGCACGTCGTGCCGCGCACCGGGCGCGGGTGAGAAGACGGTCTGCGCGGTGTAGAGCCGGGCGTCGTTCGTGAACTCGACCAACGATGGTCGCAGGCCCAGTGCGGTGGAGAACGTGCTCACCCCCGCGCGGGACTCGAGCAAGGCGGTGGCA
>JAOUDR010000100.1 GCA_029859185.1 Gemmatimonadota bacterium | reverse complement strand
CATGCCTCCGTACAGCGCCGTGAACAGCTCGACGAGCACGAAGAACAGGTTGATCGCCATCGCATAGGTCACGATCGTCCCGAGGGCCTGAATGGCCTCGCGCCCGGCGTCGAAGCGGCCGAACCGGCGCACGAGCAGCGCCAGCAGGATCAACAGGCTCGGGCCGGACGCGAAGGCGGAGGCCAGGAACCGCGGCGCGAGAATGGCGGTCATCCAGAACGGTCGGGCTTCCAAACCGGCGTACAGAAACGCGGTCACCGTGTGGATGCTGACCGCCCACGGGATCGAGAGGTAGATGAGCGGGCGGATCCACCGCGGCGGCGGCGCGTCCTTGCGCTCCGCTTCGATCGTCACCGTTCCGATCACCCCGTTGAGCACCAGGTAGCCGGTCAGGACGAAGAAGTCCCAGAACATCACGGAGCCCGGGCTCGGGTGCAGGATCACGTTCAGCACGCGGGTGGGCTGGCCCATGTCCACGAAGACGAACAGCATGCACATCAGCACCGCGGAGACGGCCAGGAACTCCCCGAGGATCACGATCCGACCGAAGGCCTTGTAGTTGTGGAGATAGTAGGGCAGCACCACCATGACGGCGGACGCGGCGATCCCGACGAGGAACGTGAACTGCGCGATGTACAGCCCCCAGGACACGTCCCGGCTCATGCCGGTGACGGTGAGCCCCTCGCTCAACTGGCGGCCATAGGCCGCCCCGCCGACGGCGATCAGGACGGCCCAGAGCGCCAGGAGCGCCCAGTAGCGCTTGCTGCCTCGGAACACGTTCTGCAGCATGGCGGTTACGCCCCTTCTCGGTCGGTCGCCGGGGCCGGCGCCCGTGACACGCGGTAATAGACGTTCGGTCCGGTGCCGAGGCTGACGCGGCGACAGATCGTGGGCTCGCTCTGCAAGATGCGACTGACGTCGGACTCCGGGTCGGTCACGTCACCGAACGTCAGCGCGCCCTCGGCGCCCGAAACGGCGTTAGCGGCTTCCACGCAAGCGGGCGGGCGCCCCGTTCGAACGCGCTCCGAACAGAAGGTGCACTTCTCGACAACGCCCGCCGCTCGCGTGGGGTATTCGGACAGCGGCTTGTCCCCGGCATCCCGTTCGACGAAGGGGCGCGGATCCCGCCAGTTGAAGCTGCGGGCCCCGTAGGGGCATGCGGCCATGCAGTACCGGCACCCGATGCACCGGTGCATGTCCATCATCACGATCCCGTCGGTCTCCCGTTTCCACGTCGCCTTGGTCGGGCAGACCTTCACGCAAGGCGGGTTCGTGCAATGATTGCAGAGCACCAGGACGGGCGCCTCGCGCCACGCCACCGCCGTACGGGCGTGAACCTGATCCGGGAACGCGTGCTGATACTCCTCGGTCCAGATCCAGTCGATCGCTTCTTCGGGATCGGGGACGCGCGGGACGTTGTGCTCGCGCCGGCAGGCGCTCATGCACGCCTCACGCACGTCGTTGCGACGGCACTTGTCGAGGTCGATGATCATGGCCCACTGCGTGGTGGACGGCGTCGCGTCGACCGGCGCGGCTTCCTGCAGCCAGCGTGCCGGGTCGAGCAGCGGCAGGCACCCCACGCCGACGGCCGCGGTGCCAAGCTCCCTCAGAAAACGGCGGCGACTCGTATCCATGCTCAGAGTCCCTCCGGCGCGACGTGGCAGGACCAGCAGGTGATCGTGACGTCGGCGTACGCATGGCAGCGCTCACAGAATGCCTGGCTGTCGGTGTGGCATCCCATGCACGTGCCCGTGAGACTCATCTCGTATTCCTTGCCCGAGGTCGCGGGATAGAAGCGCCGTCCATCGCGCACGACGTCGGTACGCCACGTATTCAGAAGATCCTGGTGGCGGGCGACCATGTACGTCGTATCCTCGACGCAGCCCGACGGATCCACGGACCGCTGCAGCGCGGGGCGGGCGGGGTCTGCCGTGCTGCCAAGCGCCTGCCACACCGGATAGGCGAGAATGAGCAGAAAGGCGCCGAGGCCGAGGATGATGCCTGTCCGGTCACGCATGGGCGCCCACCTCTCCCCGGGTCTCGAGCACCGCATCGGCGTCAGCCAGCTCGTCCGCCATCCCCGGAATGGGCTCCAGTCGGAGATTGTGGGTCCGGCGCTTCTCGCCGCGGAACACCGTGGCATTGGCCACGAGCTCGGAGATCCCGGTCACGTTCACGCCCGGCGCCCAGTAGTCGCACACCGTCACGAGGGTGGCGCGATCGATGGCGCACATGGCAGCGAGTTGATTGACGCCGTACCGTTCCTGGACGTAGCGCACGGCGTTCCCGCGCGGGAGTCCGCCACGGAGCCGCATCTCCATGTTCTCGTCGGTCCCCAGGCCGGCGCCTCCGCCACAGCAGAAGGTCTGCTCGCGAATCGTGTTTTCCGGCATCTCGTAGAAGTGGTTACACACGTTGCGCAGCACGTACCGGGGCTCCTCCAGGATGCCCATGCCCCGCGCGGGGTTGCAGGAATCGTGGAACGTGACCCGGATGTGATCGTTGCGTGCCGGATCGAGGGGGAGCTTGCCGTGCTTGATGACGTCCGCGAGGAACTCCATGATGTGAACGGTTTTGGCCGAGCGGGCGTGCTCGAACACCGTGCCGGTCACCGGCGACGTCGGCACTTCCAGGAAGTCGGCGGGGCCGTTCATCGTGTTCATGTACTGATGGACCACCCGCCACATGTGGCCGCACTCCCCGCCCAGGATCCACTTGACGCCGAGCCGCTTGGCTTCGGCGTAGATCTTGGCGTTGAGCCGCTTCATGGTCTCGTGCGACGTGAACAGCCCGAAGTTGCCACCGTCGGACGCGTAGGTGCTCCACGTGTAGTCGATCCCCAGCTCGTGGAAGAGCAGCATGTACGCCATACAGGTGTAGATGCCGGGATCCGCGACGAAGTCCCCGGAGGGGGTGAAGAACAGGATCTCCGCACCCTTCTTGTTGATCGGGAGGTCGACCGTGATGCCGGTAGCTTCCTCGATATCCCCCGCCATGAACTCGAGCGTGTCCACCATGCCGTGGGGCTGAATGCCGAGGTGGTTGCCGAACCGATAGCAGTTGGCCACGGGTTCGATGACCCAGTTCACGTACAAACCGAGGAGCCCCAACAGCTCCCGCCCCATCATCGTGATCTCGGCGGTGTCGATGCCGTACGGGCAGAACACCGAACACCGGCGGCACTCGGTGCATTGGTAGAAGTAGTAGAACCACTCCTTGATGACGTCTTCGGTGAGCGGGCGTCCGCCGGCGAGCTTGCCGAAGACCTTCCCAAGCGCCGTGAAGTCCTTCCGGTAGATGGAGCGGAGGAGCTCCGCGCGAAGCACCGGCATGTTCTTGGGGTCGCCGCTGCCGATGAAGAAGTGGCACTTGTCGGCGCAGGCGCCGCAGCGCACGCAGATGTCCATGAAGAGCTGGAACGAGCGGTAGCGACTGAGCCGCTCGGCCATGCCGTCGAGGATGATCTGCTGCCAGCCCTGCGGGAGCTTCCAATCCGCGTCGGTCACGGCCCATTCATGCGGATGAGGCAGGCCGAGCACGTGCAGGTTCTTCGGCTTGCCGGGATAGATGAAGGTGCCCGGCCGGAAATCGACCGGCGTTTCCATCCACGGCGTCACCGGCGGGTGCCGCTGGATCTGGACCAGTTCGTCGGGGTCGTAGTAGCCGGGTTCGTCGAAGGTGGCCATCGTCAGTCCTTTTCGACCGGGAGCCCGGCCCCGATCATCTTGTCCCTGAGTTCGTCCTCGTACTCCGCGTACGTGTGCACCTTGACCGGATAGTCCCACGGATTGACGTGGCGCGAGATCCGGGTCGTATTCGCCAGATTACGCGTTGGACTGAGGAAGACGCCGGGCATGTGCAGCAGCTTGCTGAACGGGAAGTAGGCCAGCAGGACCGAGACGAGGAACAGGTGTCCGAAGAACAAGGGCGAGATGGAAGCCGGCACGGTCGGCGCGAAGTGCGTCAGCCCCAGCACCAACGCCTTGACGCTCGCGATGTCCGTCGTGGTGACGTGGCGGAGCCAGAACCCGCTCCCGCCGATGGCCAGGAGGAGGAAGAGCGGGAAATAGTCACCCACGAGTGAGATGTACCGCACCTCGGGAATCGCCAGCCGCCGGTACAGCAGGTACGCCAGGGCCCCCAGGAAGGCGACGGACGTCAGGTAGATGACCGGCATCCCGACCTCGAAGAAGCCGTCGAACCGCTCGACCAGCGTCACGAAGCCCGGCACCGGATTGGTCATCAGCCGGAGGTGTCGGATGAGAGCGATCAGCATGGCCCAGTGCATCACGATCGCGCCGGCCCAGAGTGCCAGATCCGTCGCGTAGGTGAGCCGGCGGCCATCGATCATCACGGTCTTCGTGTTGCGGAGCAGCGACCGGAAGCCGAGGATCTCGAGCGCCATCCGCCCGATCACCGACGGGGTGTCCGGCGGGTTCTCGAGTCGCTGGGGGCGGATCCATGCAAGCGACCGCTGCTGGCCGCAGGTGGTCGGGATGCGAAACGGGACCGGGACGTTGGCCCACCGCAGGACGCGGGCGGCCAGCCCGATCACGAACATGCCCACCGCCAGGTAAGGCAGGGCGACCCCGAACACCCACTGCAGGCCCGCCGCCGCGCCGAGCATGCCGACGAGGAACAGCGCGGTCACCAGCCCAACGGCGATCAGCATCGTCATCCCGTCTTCCTCCTCCCGACCGACCACGGGATCGTGCGCTTCACCTCGTTGATCCTGAGCTCACACAGGCGCTCGCGATACGCCACGTACACGTCGAACGCCATCAGCACAGCGTGGTCGATCCGCCGCATGAACTCCGTGAGATCGTGCGAGCACACCGCCTCGTTGGATGCGGACCCTAGCTCCTGGCGGATCACGTCTTTGAGATGGAAGAGAAACTCGACCGCCGCCGAGGGGGCCAACTGCTGAATCGCACGTGTCCGGAGGATGTCATCCAGCGCCCGGCGGATTCGCTCGTCGTCTGCCCCGTCGAGCAGCGCCTCGAACACGGCCCGGGTTCCGGTGCGCAGGCTGTGACCAATCGGATTCGCAAATTGGTCCTGCTCGCGTGCAAAGACGAGCGCCGCACGGCTCGAGTAGACTGCCAGCGCGTCCTGACACCATCGCTCCACGATGGCGTGTTGCCGGTTCCGTAACACTCTCGTCAGCCCGTCCATTCCACACCCCGCCCGCTGACTATTTGATACCAGGTGCGCGCGTCGTCAGCCCGCTCGGCCTTGCCGCCGTGCGAGTCGGCTGTTTGGCCCGCACGACGGGATGACGTTCGCGTGTTCCAAGTGCCCCACCTACACGCAGCCGGTCGGCTTGGGAAGGCCGGCGACTTTGCAGGCCCCCTTGGCCGGACCGCTCGGGAACAAGTCGTAGATCTCCTTGAGCTTGAAGCCCGTCTCCTTGCAGAGTTTCCGGATCATCGGTGCCATGTTGTACTGGAGGTAGTACTGCCGAAGGTAGTTGACCACCTTCCAGTGATCGTCGGTCATTTCGGCGACCGACTCCGTCAACGCGAGATCCCTGGCGACGGCTTCGTCCCATGATCCGGGATCCTGGATGAATCCGTCCTCATCGATCTCGATTGGCTTCCCGCCGAGTTGCTTCGTTTCCATCAACCCCTCCTGATGTAGGGTCGCGATGCGCCGGGTGTGGGCACCGTCGACCGTCTACAGGATGTCCACGTCCAGCCGTGGGGGATCCTTGAGCGTCTCGTGGATCACACACTGCTCCGCGATTCGCCGTACCGCGTCGTGCCGACTCTTCGGCACACCTCCTGGCAACTCCACATCGACCACGATGGCGCTGATCCGTTTCGGCCGGTCCGCGAGCTCTACCGTGAGGTGCACGGCCACATCACCGTCGGCGTGTCCGCACATCTCGCAATACCGCTGCACGTTCATGGCGATGCAGGCGCCGAGCGAGCCCGCAAGGAGCTCGACGGGGGCCAGACCGGCGTCCGCACCACCATCACCCGGTGACATGTCGCTCGTCACCGCGTGATGGCGGGCGCGGATCTCGAAGGCCAAGCCTTCGCGCCGGTTGATCGTGATCAGGTCCATGAGCCGACCTGTCCAATGGCCCGGGCCGTGCGCACGGTGGCGCTAGGTCCCGGTGGCCGCGTGGTGCAATTTCACTTCGACCTTCTCTTCCAGTGTGGCGTAGTACTGCTTCAGGATCGCGAGCACCTCCGGACGGCTGAAGTCCTCCGGCGGATCGCCGCCCTCGGAGAGCGTCTTGCGGAGCACGGTCCCGCTCAGCAGCAGCCGGTCCTCTTTGCCGTGTGGGCAGGTCTTCATCGAGGCCATGCCCCGGCATTTGTAGCAGTAGAAGGTCCAGTCGATCTTGAGCGGCTTCGTTTCGAGTGCGCCGGCGGGAATCTCCTCGAAGATCGTCTGCGCGTCGAACGGGCCGTAGTAGCTGCCGACACCGGCGTGGTCGCGGCCGACGATCAGGTGGCTGCAGCCGTAGTTTTGCCGGAATACGGCGTGGAGCAGCGCCTCCCGCGGGCCGGCATACCGCATGTCCAGCGGATACCCGCCCTGGATGGCCGAGTCCTTCTTGAAGTAGAGCTCTACGAGCGTGTCAATGCACTTCACCCGCACGTCGGCGGGGATGTCGCCCGGCTTGAGTTTGCCGACGAGCTGGTGAATGAACAGCCCGTCGAGCGTCTCGAGCGCGATCTTGGCCAGGTACTCATGGGAGCGGTGCATGGGGTTCCGGAGCTGCAGCGCCGCCACCGTCTTCCACCCCTTCTCCGCGAACAGCTTCCGCGTCTCCGCGGGTCGCATGTAGACGCTGGCGAATTCCTCGGGGAAGTAGCTCTCGCTGAGCACCTTGATCGGGCCGCCCAAATTCACGTCCTTCTGGCCCATCACCATCGCGACACCCGGATGCTCGGGGTCGGTGGTCCGGAACACCGACTTGCACTCGAGTTCCTTATCGATGGTGTACTTCTCCGTCACCTTCATGATGGCCATGTCGGTGCCGGTCTCCTCGTCGACCAGGGTGATCTCCTGGCCTTCCTTGATGCTCTTGGCGTCCTGGTCGGACACGGAGACGGTGATCGGGATTGGCCAGAACGTCCCGTCCGCCATGGCCATGTCGGTGCAGACGCCCTTCCAGTCCGCTTTGCCCATGAAGCCGTCGAGGGGCGTGAACCCGCCGATGCCCATCATGATCGTGTCGCCGGTCTCACGAGACGTGATGGTGAACTTCTTGAGCGACTTCGCCCGCTCGCGTTCGGCGGCGAGCGCCTTGCCCTCGAGGAGCAAAGGTTTGAGTGTCTGGTCTTTGCCGTGGGGCTTCACGAGTTGATCCATCGTCGTTCCCTCTGCGCAGGTTGCGGTTATCACATCGCGTATGCTCACTCGGATCGAACCCGGCGGTCCGTCCGTGGAATCCATCTCAGTCGGCTAGGCACCTCCAGCGGCAGCACGGGCCGGCACGGGAGAGTGCGAGCCCGACTGCGCCGCTTCGCGCGCAACCAGCGCTCCCGTGTGATGGCGACCGGTGTGCTCGGCGTAGACCACCGCGGTCGTGCGGTAGAAGACGTGCGCGAACTTGGAGTACGGCAGGTAGACGAGCAGCTGAAACACCACCACGAGGTGCACGAAGTACACGCCGTAGGCAACCGTCGTCAGGGACCCCTGCGGCGCCGGATCAACGGCGAACCGGAAGATCTCGGTGGCAAAGCCGGTGACGCCGACACTGAGCAGCAGCCAGACGAAGATCCAATCGAACGCGGTGCTCGCGGCGGCGCCGGTCCGCTCGCTGCGGCGCTCGGCAATGGCCTTGAGGGACCCGTACACCAGCGCCGCGCCACCGATGTTGGCGAGGATCTTCATCGGGTGGAGCAAGTCGAATGGGTAGAGCGAGTCGACACCGAACAGGTAGGGATTGACGTACAGGTCGAGGACCGCCCACACCGTGACCACATAGAGGGCCAGGAACCCGTAGAACGCGGTCAGGTGGGCCCAGCGACGCGGCGCCTGCGCGTCACACTTGGCAAACCGATCATGCATCACGATCGATCGCAGCGTGACCCAGAGGCTCGGCAGGATCCCCATGACGACCCGGTAGGTGCCGGCAGCGGCGTCCGCAGCCTTCATGGCCCGCCAGAGCCGCACGATTCCCACGACGGCGGCGACACACGCCAGGCCGGTGAACGCGGCGTAGAACCCGATCAGCAGCCAGTGGGGAAAGAACTCCGCGTAGAACCCGTGCTCCGGGCCAAACGGCAGTACCCGGGCGAGCGGATCACGCGCCACGAGCGCGGCACCCAGGAGCACGACGGGCAGAAGGAGCACGAGGGGCAGGGTCTTGGCCGTATTGGCCCAGGTCGCGAGGAATCGGGGCACGGCGAAGTGG
>JAOUDR010000736.1 GCA_029859185.1 Gemmatimonadota bacterium | reverse complement strand
CGGAAGGGCGGGCTCGGCCGAGGAAGTAGACCCTGAAGGGTGATCTAGCCGTGAGGCGCGTCCTGTCAGGACGCAGTTGCTTGGCCGAGCCCGGGCTTCAGCCCGGGACTCCCGCTCGCCGCGCGCCCACTCGATACACCTGTGCTAGCTTGCAACGACGAGAGGAGACCGCCGTGCCTGACGACAAACCACAACTCGGCCCCTGGCTCCGGCGGTATTCCCGCCAAAACGAGCCAAGCCCCCGCGAGCGACTGCAAGAGACCCTCGTCGCCGGCGGAGCCGCCGTGGGCATGCTCATTGTCCTGCTCGGTGTGCTCGTCGCGTTCATCCGCTTCCCCGTCCCCACCCTCGGTGTCCTGGTCGTCGTCTGGGGCACTGGATACGTGCTGTACTTGAACCACAAGCGGAGGGCGGAAACGCGAGAGCAGCTACTGCGGGCCAAACTCGACCGCCAGGACAAACGCTACTGACCCCCTCACCGCCGCCCGTCGCGCCCCCCGCGTTCACCCGTACACCCTGATCCCCACCGCTCCCACCGCCTCCTCCACTGCCAGTCGCACCCGCCGCACACGCACCGGCTCGAATCTGTCGAGCTTGGCGTGACCGATCGTGCTGCCTTGTGAGAGCTCTCGCCACGGACCGCCGTCCGATCCGGACACCACGTACCGCGTCACCGCCTGCCCAAGCGCGATGTCCTCCTCGATGCGCACGACGCTCGCTGTCACCGCTTGCCCGAGATCCAGCTCAGCCTCCGCCGACCGAGGGCCCGTGCGACGCCAGACGACGTTTGCCTCGGCCGCGTGATCCTCGGCGAACAGGGCCGTGAGCCGCGCATGCATGCCGCGGAGTCGTGCCACGTCGGTCGCGTGTAGGCGCCCCTCACGCGTGGGCGGCACATTGAGCAGCAGCTTGGCGTTGCGTCCCACGGAAGAGAAGTACAAGTCCACGAGGTTGTCGACGGACCGGACTCGATCGTCTTCGGCAGGATGATAGAACCATCCTGGCCGGATGGAGACGTCCGCTTCGGCCGGCCGCCAGACCGAACCGTTGGGGTCGCCGTGTTGCAGCATGGCGGTGACCGCGTCGCCGGAGGCGCCGGGATGGGGCACCGCCGCCGGATTCACGGTCGACCAGTTGGGGTCGCCTGCAACCCCACGCTCGTTGCCGCACCAGCGGACGTCCGGGCCGGCATCGGAGAACATCACCGCACCGGGCTGAAGCCGTCGCACCAAGCTGAACACCCGCGGCCAGTCGTACTCCTGCCGCTTGCCGTTCGGCCCCTCGCCGTTGGCGCCGTCAAACCAGACTTCCGCGATCTCGCCGTATTGCGTGAGCAGTTCGGTGAGCTGGTCGCAGTACAGGTCGTTGTAGCGCGGAGAGTCGCCGTACGCCGGCGCGTTGCGGTCCCACGGGGAGCAATAGAGTCCCGCCCGCAGCTCCTCAGCCGCGCACGCATCCACGAACTCCTGCACCACGTCCCCTCGACCGCCGTGCCACGGGCTCGCGGCCACACTGTGCGCGGTCGTGCGGCTGGGCCAGAGACAGAACCCGTCGTGATGCTTGGCGGTGAGCACCATCGCGCGGAAGCCGGCGGCCCGCGCCGCCCGCGCCCACTGCCGTGCGTCGAGTGTCGTGGGATCGAAGATGGCAGGGTCTTCGGTGCCGTCGCCCCACTCGCGGTCGGTGAAGGTGTTGACGCCGAAGTGAACAAACAGCGCCAGTTCGTCCCGCTGCCACGCCAACTGGCTCAGCGACGGCGTCGGTCGTGGTGACTGGAACCGGATCCCACCAGGCCGCAGCGGTGCCGCGAGCATTGCTGCCGCACCCGCCACGAAGCTCCGCCGCGACATCTCGCGCGCAATCTTCGACTGACACATCCAGGACTTGCCTCGCATCACGACCCCACCCACACATTGGTCTGCCCCTCTGCCCCTCTGCCCCTCTGCCCCTCTGCCAGCTACAGCATCCCCGCCGCGAGGGTCGCAAACCCGAGAAACGTCATGAACCCCATCACATCGGTGACCGTGGTGAGGATGATCGACG
>JAOUDR010000735.1 GCA_029859185.1 Gemmatimonadota bacterium | reverse complement strand
GCGTCCAGCATCGCGACGCTCCTGGGCCTGCTGGGCACCATCATGGGCCTCATCCAGGCGTTCACGGCCGTGGCCAACGCGAACCCCGCCGAGAAGGCGGATCTGCTCTCGGCCAGCATCTCGGTCGCGATGAACACCACGGCCTTCGGCCTGATGGTGGCGATCCCGCTGCTCATCACGAACACGGTGCTCACGGCCAAGACGGGCGAGATCATCGACAGCCTGGAGATGGCCTCGGTGAAGGCCCTCAACGTCATCTCGGCGAAGGCGAAGCGCCAGGTCGAGGCCTAGAACCATGCGCACGCGACACCACTACACGCGGCGCACCAAGGATCCGGCCGAGCTGGACATGACCACCTTCCTCAACCTGATGGTGGTGCTGGTGCCGTTCCTCCTGATCACGGCGGTGTTCTCCCGGATCACGATCGTCGAGCTCAGCCTCCCGACCTCCGCGGGCGGGGCGGCCCCCATCGAGCCGAGCTTCCGCGTGGAGGTGATCGTCCGGGACGCGGGCCTGGAGATCTCGAATGGAACTGCGGTGATCGCCACGCTCCCCAAGGTGGACGACGCCTACGACCTCGACAGGCTCTCGGAGCTGGTGATGTCGCTGAAGCGCGACTATCCGAACACGGACGACGCGTCCGTGCTGCTCGAGCCGCACATCGAGTACGACCACCTCATCCAGGTGATGGACGTGGTTCGGAGCGTCGAGCGGCCCGGAGCCGACGACGAGCAACCCGTGAGAGTGGCTCTGTTCACAGACATTGCCATCGGAGACGCGCCGTGAAGAACTCCCGAAGAATGAAGCGGATGTCGCGGAACCGGCCGCGCATCGCCACGATGAGCCTCACCTCGCTGATGGACGTGTTCACGATCCTGGTGTTCTTCCTGCTCGTCAACTCGGCGAACACGGAGGTCCTGGAAACCCCCAAGCAGATCACCCTGCCCGCCTCCGTGGTGGAGGACAAGCCCAGGGAAACCGTCGTGATCTTCGTGAGCCCCACGGAGGTCACGGTGCAGGGCGAGGCGGTCGCGCGGGTCGAGGACATCCTGGCGGCCGAGGGACAGAACATCGAGCCCATCCGAGAGCGTCTCGAACAGGTGGGCCGAAAGGTCATCGGACTCAAGACCCAGATCGTGGCGGAGAGCCAGGAGGTGACGATTCTCGCCGACCGGACGGTGCCCTTCAGCGTCGTCAAGAAGGTGATGTCGACCTGCACCGGTCAGGGCTACGGACGCATCTCGCTCGCCGTGCTGCAGAAGGCGCCCGAAACCCCGATCTCCGAGGGATGAACGAATACGTGTACCCCGTAGCGACCCAAAACGAACAGACACTCCGCACGCAGCTCGATCGGGCTCGCGAGCGGCTGGACGGGCTCGTGGAAGATCTGCGCGCCGTCGACGGCGAGCTGGCGAGCCTCTCCTCCGACCGGCAGCGGTTCCACTTGCTGGACACCGTGTGCAGCGGGCTGGAAGAGCTCAGCGCGCTCGGCGCATCCGAATTGTTCTGGAACGGGCAAGCCGCGGGCGGTCACGGCGAAGCGCACGTGCGCCTGGTGCGCGGCCAGGTGGATGCCTTCCAGAAGCGCCTCGGCGAGATCGAAACCCGACGCCAGGAGATCGTCGACGAGATCGAGCGGGCGCAGGAGAGCACGGAGTTCCTCGAGGATGACCTGTTCGAGATTCAGCGCGAGGCGGAGCTGCGCAAGCTCGAGTGGATTCCCGAGCGCGAACTCGACACGCTGCCCATCCGCTCTTCCCGAATGCCCTGGGCGCGCGGGGGCGTCGAGGACTGGCGTTTCCGCAAGGCGCTGGCCACGTCGCTACTGCTCAGCCTCCTGCTCGGCTCGGGGTTTCCATTGATCGACCTGCCCCTGCCCGAGCCCTGGGAGCAGATCGAGGTCCCGGACCGCCTGACCCGCCTCATCAGCACGCAGCTTCCGCTGCCGCCGCCGCCGGCTCCGCAGGAATCTCTTGTCCAGGAGACCAAGCCGGAGCCGACCGAGGAGCTCGTGCCGGAGGAGGCGGCGCCCAAGTCGGACCCG
>JAOUDR010000734.1 GCA_029859185.1 Gemmatimonadota bacterium | reverse complement strand
CAGGCGGGGCAGGGGGGGCAGAAGGGGCAGAGGGGCAGAGGGGCAGCGCGGCAGCGCGGCAGGTCGCGCCCGTCGCGCCCGTCGACTCCCTGCTCTCCGCTAGCCAATGCGCCTGATCTCCGTCAACGTGAGTCTCCCGCGTCTCGTCCAGTGGAAGGGCGAGACGGTCGAGACCGGGATCTTCAAGGAACCCCGGGACGGCCCTGTGGGCGTAGCCCTCAGCAACCTCGAGGGCGACCGCCAGGCTGACCTTACGGTCCACGGCGGCGTGGACAAGGCGGTGTATGCCTATCCGGCGGAGCACTACCCGTTCTGGTCACGCGAACTGAGCCGGACGGACCTTACGTGGGGGATGTTCGGTGAGAACCTCACGACCGAGGGGCTCGACGAAGCGACGGTGCGCGTCGGTGACCGGTTCCTCGTCGGCACGGCCGAGCTGGAGGTTTCGCAGCCGCGCCTGCCGTGCTACAAGCTCGGCATCAAGTTCGGGCGGGCCGATATGGTGAAGCGCTTTCTGCAGAGCCGCCGACTGGGGTTCTACCTGCGCGTGTTGGGTGAAGGAACCCTCGCAGCGAACGATCCAATCCGGAGACTCGGCGGCGATCAGGGGTCCGTCAGCATCGCCGACCTCGCGTTGCTCGAGACCACGCAGCGCGAGGACGTGGCACTCCTCGAGCGGGCGGTGCGTGCCGCCGCGCTCACCGAGAGTTGGCGCCTGAAATATCGGGAACACCTGGCGCGGCTCAGATCGTAGCGGCGGCGGGGTGCTCGGCCCCCGGCCCCACAGCGAGGGAGGGGCTATTCCCCGCGCACACCCTCCCAGTAGCCCCGCAGCGCCACCGGTGTGGAAAGCACGGCGTTGGTGCCATGATCGGCTCCGGCCGTGCGATCGGCGTGCCAGCGAAGTCCCACCGGCGCTCGCTGCGTGAGTACGCTCGTCCCGGCATCGAAGGCCTCACCCATCTGCCGGCTCTCCCGCGATCCGAGGCTGGTGTAGAAATACGATTCGACGTCCGGGTGTTCCACCAAGAACCGCTCCAGTTCAGGCACCAGGGCCTGATCCCCGACCCACCAGGACGGGCTGAAGGCGAAGCGCGCATCGAACAGTTCCGGTCGCTGCAGCAGTGAATACGTGACGAACAGCGCACCAAGTGAGTTCCCGGCGAGCATCCAGCTGGAGTTCGTGCGGAACCGTCGATCGATTGCCGGCATGGCCTCCGTGTCCAGGAACTGGAGAAAGCGGTCGGCTCGTCCCACTGTTGGTCCGTATGCATCGCCCGGCGGCGTGAAGTCGCCCGATCGTCCCGCCACGCCGTTGGTCACCCCCACCACGATGACCTGCTTGCCCAGGCCGAGCCGGAAGAGGACCTCCGCGACGTGCGCCGTGTGGCCGTCGTGTGAGCCACCGTCGAGCACCAGCAGGACGGGGTAGCGGGCCTCGGGGTCGGCGTCGTAGCCAACCGGCACCCGCACCCTGAGGTCGCGCGTTTCACCGAGCAGCTCGGACTCCACCGCGATCCGCTCG
This sequence comes from Gemmatimonadota bacterium, assembly GCA_029859185.1. Classification (GTDB taxonomy): domain Bacteria; phylum Gemmatimonadota; class Gemmatimonadetes; order Gemmatimonadales; family GWC2-71-9; genus JAOTWJ01. The sequence continues at coordinate 525 of JAOUDR010000734.1, read as the reverse complement.
AAATCCTCCGATTGGACCTGTCGGCTGTACAGCTGTGTCACGAGCGCGGTGGCGACGGCGGCGCCGATTCCACCTGCGGCAGTGGCGGCAATCAGGCCGACGCCCACTACCAGGGCAGCGATCTTCAGACGGCTCATGGGTAACACCGGGGGAGAGTGACCGGCGAATCTATGTCAGGCAGACCACGGTCGCCACGAAGCGCACAGCGGGTACGGCGCGCCGTCTCCCGGCTATCGTGCGCGTGCGAAGGTGTCGCAGGCGTTGAGCTGACCCGCTTCGAGGCCGCGCCGGAACCACGCGGCGCGATCCGCGGCCGAGCCGTGGGTGAAGGACTCGGGATGGACTTCACCGGTGGCGCGTTGCTGGATGCGGTCGTCGCCCACCGCAGCGGCGGCCTGGAGTCCCTCCTCCACGTCTCCGCTCACCAGCATGTCCCGCTGCGCCGTGCTGTATCCCCATACACCCGCGAAGCAATCGGCCTGGAGCTCGAGCGCCACGGACAGGCTGTTAGCGCGGTCGGGGCGC
>JAOUDR010000099.1 GCA_029859185.1 Gemmatimonadota bacterium | reverse complement strand
CTGACGGAGCGCGGGGCCCGGTACATCGACTTCCTGATTCCCGGCCTGCTCGGACTCAACATCATGGGCACCGGGATGTGGGGCATCGGGTTCGGCATCGTCCGCGTGCGTCAGGGGAAGCTGCTGCGCCGGTTACACGCGTCGCCGATGCGCCGGAGCGACTTTCTGCTGGCCCAGGCCCTTGCCCGGCTGGTCTTCCTGGTCCTGGAAGTCGGGGTGATGCTGGCGTTTGGCGCGCTGGCCTTCGAGGTGCCGATCCGCGGCTCGCTGGTGCTGCTCTCCACCGTGGTGCTAGTTGGGGCTCTGGCGTTCTCCGGGCTTGGCTTGCTGGTGGCCAGCAGGGCGCAGACCATCGAAGGCGTGTCCGGGCTGATGAACTTCGTGATGGTGCCGATGTGGGTGGTCTCCGGCGTGTTCTTCTCGTGGTCGCATTTCCCCGACGCCATCCACCCCGTGATTCGGGCGCTCCCGCTCACGGCACTGAACGACGGACTGCGGGCCGTCCTGTTGGATGGAGCCGGCGTGGGGGCCGTCGCCGGATTCCTGGGCATCATGATGGCGTGGGCCGTCGCCGCCTTCCTACTGGCCGTCAAGCTGTTTCGCTGGACCTGACATCCACGACGCGAAGGCGCCAAGGAGATCATCGTGGGATCGAAACTCAGTGCCAAGGCCCAACAGAAACTCGACCTGCTCGAGCAGGCGCGTCGCAAGACGGATCGCCTGCATAACCTCGTCGAGCAGTACGCCTCGACCGGCCAGGATCTCTTTGCCAGTCAGATCAGTCGCACGGCGATGGAGCTTGGCCGAGTGCTGATGGGGGTGGGCTACGGTGCCATGGCGGACTACGCCAACCAACTCGGCATGGGGGCCAAGCGGGGCGGCGCCACCCAGTCCAAGTTCCGGGCGCTCCGCGAGTCGGTGGCGCAACTACGGCCGGCCATCGATCGGGCGGAGAAGGCCGTTCACACCGAGGACGGGGCCGCCGATGGTTGACGCGCCGTGGTCAGGAGGTCGGTGACGGCTTCGACCACCGCGCCGCCGTGGGTCAACGGCAGGACGTGCCCGGCCTCCGGGATCACGCGCAGCTCCCCTGCTGGAAGTCCGTCCGACAGCGATCGGGCGGTGTGCTCCGTGAAATAGCAGTCCCGCGTTCCGTGGAGCACGATGGTGGGAACGGCAATCTCCGGCAGCCGGTCCCGCACGTCGAAGCCGTCCATGGCACTGCGGAAGGCGCGCCGCGCCTCCCATCGGGTGGCGGACCACCCGGCCAGCCCCACCCGGATGTCGTCGTGGTGGGGGAGCGTGCGGAAGTCGATCGGCCCGTTCCCGGCGCGACCGTTCAGCAGCCGATGCAATCCGCGCGTCACCCGGGCGTTGTTCCAGAACGGGAGCACCGGGTGGATCCCGATCCGCAGCGCGTGGTCCCGCCACCAGGCCACGCGCAGTCGCACTACGTCGAACATCGGCCCGGCCGTGGTGCCGGCGAGTACCAATCCATGCACCTGCCCGGCGCGCTCGGGCCTGGCAAGCAGCCAGGCGAGTGCCAACATCCCACCGAAACTGTGCGCCACCACGATCCGATACCGCGCGTCCGTCCACGGCGGGGCAGCGGTCAGCGCGGTGACCTGCTCGACATACGGACTCATCCCGCGGGCCGCGGGCGCGAACTGGCTGAACGCCGGCGCGATCGTGGGCATCGACAGGTCCGGGAAGATCGTCGCATTGAGCGACATACCGGGGAGCAAAAGGGCAACGGCGTCGGCGGACATGGGGGGGATAATAATAGGCCGCGGGCGGTGCGTGGCGGCCTTGGGGAGCCCGATGAAACTCGTCACGGGTTGCGTTCGTATGGTTAACGTCGTTAGGTTAACGTCGTTCAGTTAACGCAGTAAACCAGTGTTTGTCTATCTGAATTGGTGACCATGACTGGTACACAGGCTGGACACAGCGACGCCGGTACCGAGACGAGAGGATCGGAAGCGGCGATGCTCGACGCAACCCGGGAGCTCCTCGCCGCCGGGGGGATGGAAGCCCTCTCGATGCGGGCGGTGGCGGAGCGGGTGGGTGTGTCGGCCACCGCGATCTACCACCACTTCGCAAACAAGCAGGCGCTGGTGGATCGGGTGGTCAATGACGCCTTCGTGCGCTTCGGTGCGGAAATGGAGCAGGCGGCCCTCGCGCACCCCACGGGCTCGCTCGAGCGCGTGCAGGCGCTCGGCCGTGCGTATGTGCGGTTCGCGGTCGAGAACGAGACCTACTTCCGGGTGATCTTCAACATTGCCGGCCCCAATCCGCGGGAGCTCGAGGAGCTGCCCCACGGCGCGGGCTATCCGTTCTTCCGGCAGTCGATCGTTGACGCGATGGCGGCTGGCGCCATGCGGCAGGCCGATCCCGACATCATGGCGCACTACCTGTGGGCGCACGTCCACGGCATCGTGACGCTGGCGCTGTCGTGCCGCCTGAGCCGGTGTCCGGAGTGCGAGGGGAAGAATAAGCCCGCGGCCCTCGAGCTCCTGGACGCCTTCGGACCGCTGCTGCGGGGCGGAATCGCGGGTCCGGCCTCGCGTCCGGGAGACGACTCATGAGCGCCCGGCGGTGGACGGCTACCCGGGTGGCGGTGCTGCTGCTCGCCGGTGGGGCGCCGGCGGCGTCGGCGCAGGTGCCTGACAGAGTGACGATGGCGGATGCCATTGCTGAGGCGCTGGATCGCAACACGGCCGTGCGCCAGGCACGGGCCTCCGTGCAGGTCGCCGACGGTCAGGTACGGGAGGCGTGGGCGACCGTCCTACCGGACATCAATGCCACGGCGAGCTACCAGCGGAATTTCCTTGTGCAGGAGAACTTCCTCCCGGCGTTCATCTTCGATCCGGGGGCGCCCCCGGACAGTCTGATCGGGGTGAAGTTCGGGGCCGAGAACAACTGGTTCGCCGGGTTCACGGTCAGCCAGCCCCTCTTTCAGGTGGATGCGTTCATCGGGGTCGGCGCGGCCGGCCGGTATCGCGCGCTGGAGCGGGAGCGGGCCCGTGGCGCGATCCAGCAGGTGGTGACGGAGGTGCGGCGCCGGTACTTCGAGGTGCTGGCGGCGCTCGAGCTCGTCCGGCTGAACCAGAGCAGCGTGACCCGGGTGCGGGCGACCCTGGCCGAGACGCAGGCGCGGTACCGCGCCGGGCTCACCAGCGAATACGACGTGCTCCGGTTCGAGGTGCAGCTCGCGAATCTCGAGCCGCAGCTGCGGCGTGCGCAGGACGCCGTGCGGTCGACGACGCGGACTTTGTTGATCGCCATGGGCCGCGATACCGACGGCGCGGTCGAAGTGGTGGGAAGCCTGGCGGAAATGAACGTCGTCAATCTCGACGAGAACTCGCCGGACAACGCCGCGCTGATCGCGTTGTCGGGACCGTCGCTCCGGTATGCCGATCTCGATTCGGTGTTCGCGACGGCTCTGGCCGAGCGGACCGACGTGCGGCAGGCCGAGCTCGGCATCTCCGTCGAGCAGGCGCGGCTCAAGGCCGAGCGGGCGCAGCTGTTCCCCAAGGTCTCACTGTTCGGGGCGTACAACTTCGCCGCGCAGGATGCGGGGAGCCCCAACTTCTTCGGCGAGAACACCACCCAGTCCTCCTGGGCGGGGCTGCGGATCGAGCTGCCGATCTTCCGTGGGTTCCGGGAGTCGGCGCGGATGCAGCAGGCCCGCGCCTACATCGACCAGAACCGGGCGTCGCTCGAGCTGGCGCGCGAGCAGTTGGTCAATGAGTTGCGGACGCTCGTCGACGCGATCGCCGAGACCCAGGCCCGGGTCGTCAGTCAGAACCGGGCGGTGGCGCAGGCGCAGCGCGGCTTCGAGATCGCGTCCGCTGAGTACCGCGAAGGCCTGGGATCACAGCTCCAGATCACGGATGCGGAACTGGCGTTGCAGGAATCGGAGTACAACTACGCGCAGGCGGTGTTCGAGCACCTGATTGCGCGATCGAACCTTGATGCCGCGCTGGGCACGGTTCCGGACGACGTGGACGTCGTCGGGGAACTGGCCCGCCGGTGAGGATGCCGAAGATGCACGTGCGTCGAATCAGCGTTCTGGCGGTCATCGGGATCGCGACCCTGGCGTGCCAGTCCACGGAAGGCGCGTCCAACGCGACCGACGAGGACATGGTCCGGGTGGTCAACGTCGAGGTGACGCCGGTGGTCACCAGCCAGTTCAACGACTTCATTCGGATCACCGGTGAGGTCGAGGCGATGCATGACGTGACCCTCTCCGCCGAGGAGTCGGGACGCGTCCTGGCCTATCGGGTCGCGAAGGGCGACTGGGTGCCGCAGGACAGCGTCATCGCGGAGCTGGATGGGGAGATCCTGGCGGCGCAGGTGCGCGAGGCGGCTGCGTCCGCGCAGCTTGCCGACGAGCAGTACGAGCGGCAGCGGCGGTTGTGGGAGGACGAAGGCTTCGGCAGTGAGATCGCCTTTCTCCAGGCGCGCACCAACGCCGCCGTCGCGCACGCGCGGCTGAACACCCTCGAGGCCCGCCTTGCCCGCACGAAGATCCGGGCACCCGTCGCCGGCATCTTCGATGAGAAGTACGCTGAAGTCGGGGAGATGGTCATGCCGGGGGCCCGGATCGCGCGCGTCGTATCATACCGGCAGGTCAAGGTGACGGGCGGGTTCCCCGAGCGCTATGCGCTCGCGGTGGCCGTCGGCGCGCGCGCCGACGTGACGTTCGACGTGTTGCCCGGCGAGGTCTTCAGCGGACGCATTCGGTACGTCGGGGCCAGCGTCGACCCGGTGAACCGCACGATCCCGATCGAGCTGGTGCTGGACAATCCCGGTTCCCGGATCAAGCCCCGGATGATCGCGAATGTCCAGGTGGCACGTGACCGGTTGACGGATGTCGTGGTGGTCCCACAGCAGGTGGTGCTGCGCACGGAAGACGGGTTCGAGGTGTTCGTCGTCGCCGACGAAGGCGGCCGACCGGTCGCGCGGCGCCGCCCCGTCACCGTGGGAGCGAGTGCGGGTAATCACGTCGTGATCACGGACGGTCTGGAGCCCGGCGACCTCCTCGTCACGATCGGGCAGCAGATCGTCGACGATGGCAGTCGCGTGCGCATCGTGAACGCGGACGCCCCTCCCGAGGGGCCGGCCCGGAAGGACTCCGCATGAGCACGCCGCTCGACCGCACGAAATACAAGGAGTTCCGGCTCTCCTCCTTCGCCGTGGATCATCCGACGATGATCCTGGTGCTGACCGCCATCATCTTCGTGATGGGGCTCTCCGCGTATATCGGGATTCCGAAGGAGGCGTCGCCCGAGGTCGTGGTGCCGAACATCATCGTCAACACGATCTATCCAGGGGTCGCGCCGAAGGACATCGAGACGTTGGTGACCCGGCCGCTCGAGGAGGATCTCAACACGATCGGCGACGCCAAGGAAATCACGTCCGTCTCCACGGAGGGCTTCTCCAGCATCAACGTCGAGTTCAATGCCGGCGTCGACATGGAGGATGCGCTCGCCCGCGTGCGGGAGAAGGTCGACATCGCCAGGCCGGACCTGCCGGACGCGGCAGAGGAGCCGCAGATCATCGAGATCAACTTCGCGCAGTTCCCCATCATGCAGGTGAACGTGTCGGGGCCGTACAGCCTCGTCCGGTTGCGGGAAGTGGCCGAGGATCTCCAGGACGAGCTCGAGCAGATCTCCAGCGTGATCGAGGTGCAGCTCTCGGGCGGCCTCGAGCGCGAGGTCAGGGTGGAAGTGGACCTCGCCAAGCTGAAGTTCTACGACCTCGCGTTCGACGATGTCGTGGAGGCGATCCAGAAGGAGAACGTCACCACGCCCGGCGGTGGGATCGACGTGGGGGAAATGAAGTACCTCGTGCGCGTGCCGGGCGAGTTCGAGACGACGGCGCCGATCGCGGACATCGTGGTGCAGACCCGCAGCGGCCGCGCCGTGTACGTCCGCGACGTCGCGACGGTGGACTTCGGCTTCAAGGATCGCGATTCCTACGCACGCCTGGACGGCAACGACGTCGTGTCCCTGGCGGTCAAGAAGCGCACCGGCGAGAACATCATCGAGACCGCCGACGAGGTGCGGGCCGCGATTGCGCGGGTCGAGCCGACCTTCCCGCCGGGCACCGTCGTGACGATCACCTCCGATCAGTCGGCGGATATCGCCAGCATGGTGGCCAACCTCGAGAACAACATCATCTCGGGACTCATCCTGGTCGTGGCCGTCCTGCTGTTCTTCCTCGGCCTCCGGACGGCGTGGTTCGTGGGGCTCGCGATCCCGCTGTCCATGCTGGTGTCGTTTCTCGTGATGCAGGCGGCCGGGTTCACGATGAACATGGTCGTACTGTTCAGCCTCATCCTGGCGCTCGGGATGCTGGTGGACAACGCGATCGTGATCACGGAGAACATCTACCGGTTCCGGGAGCAGGGCTGGGACCGCCAGAGCGCGGCCAAGTTCGCGGTCGGTGAGGTGGCCATCCCGATCATCGCCTCGACGGCCACGACGCTGGCGGCGTTCCTGCCGATGGCGTTCTGGCCCGGCATCGTTGGCGAGTTCATGAAGTACCTGCCCCTCACGTTGATCATCACGCTCAGCTCGTCGCTGTTCGTGGCGCTGGTGATCATCCCGAGCCTGTGCGGACAGTTTCTCGAGCTGGAAACGGCGCCGTCACGCCCGCTGACCAAGACGGCCAAGGGACTCCTGATCGGGCTGGCGGCGGTGGCGGCGCTGCTGCTGCTTGCTTCGAACTGGCTCACGGCGGTCCTGCTGGGGCTGACCGCGGCCGGCCTCTATGGCTTTCACCGGTTCGTGGGGACGCCCGTCAGCCGCTGGTTCATGACATCCCTGATCCCGGCGGTGATCGACGACTACGAGCGGCGGCTCCGCTGGGCGCTCGATCATCGGGCGGTGATGTTGGCCGGTGCGTTCGGCGTGCTGCTGCTCACCCTGGGCGCCTTCCAGGCGTTCAGCCTGGGCGTGGAGTTCTTCCCGGAAGACATCCCGCCGAAGACGGTCTACGTGCAGATCGAGGGGCCGGTCGGGACGCGGGTGGAGCAGACCGATCAGGTCGGACGGCGGATCGAGACCGAGCTGGGTGGTCTCGCCGGGCGCGGGGATTTCGAGTCGGTGGTCAGCACCATCGGGTCGCGCGTCGCCAATGATTTCGGCGCGTCCAACGGCACGCATCTGGGGACGATCGCCGTGAACTTCGTGGACTACCAGGACCGCGCGGTGGAAGCCTTCATCACCATGGAGCGGATGCGCGAGACCGTGGGAACGGAGATCGCGGGAGCGGACGTCACGGTGGAACGCCCGCAGGAGGGTCCGCCCACGGGTGCGGCGATCGCGCTCGAGATCATCGGGGAGGATGCCGATACGCTGCGGGTGCTGGCCGACCGTGTGGTCGCGATGCTGGAGCAGTCGCCGGTCTTTGCGCGGCTGGATGGGCTCGAAAGCGACATGGCGGCCGGTCGGCCGGAACTCGTCGTGGACGTGGATCGTGAACGGGCGGCGCTCTACGGATTGAATACGGCGCAAATCGGTCGGGTGGTGCGGGCCGCCATCAACGGCGTCGAAGCCTCGAAGTTCCGCGATGGGAAGAACGAATACGACATCACGGTGCGCCTGGCACCGCAGTATCGCGAGAATCTCGATGCCCTCGACGACCTGACGCTCGTGCCGGAGGACGGGGGACAGGTGCCGCTTTCCTCGGTGGCGACCCTCCGGGTCAGCACCGGGTTCAGCGACGTGCGGCGGAAGGACCTGGACCGCGTGGCGACGGTCCGCGCGGATGTCCGCGCAGGCTACAACCAGAACGCCGTGCTCGCGGAGGTCCAGACGGTGCTCGCGGGGTTCGAGGAACAGCTCCCACCTGGATACGTGGCGCGCTGGGGCGGGCAGCAGGAGGATCAGCAGGAGGCGGAGCAGTTCCTGTCCGGGGCCTTTGTCGTGGCACTCCTCCTGATGGGGTTCATCCTGGTCTGGCAGTTCGACTCCGTCACCAAGCCGCTGATCATCCTGACGTCCGTGTTGCTGTCCACCATTGGGGTGCTAGTGGGATTGATCGTGTTCCGGATGCCGTTCGGCATCATCATGTCCGGGGTCGGGGTGATCAGTCTCGCGGGCGTCGCGGTCAACAACGCCATCGTGCTCATCGACTACACCGACATTCTGCGCGAGCGGGACGGGCTCACGCGCCGGGAAGCGGTGGTGAAGGCGGGGCGCACCCGGTTCCGACCGGTGATCCTCACGGCCATCACGACGGTCCTGGGCCTGGTCCCACTGGGCATCGGCATGAACTTCGACTTCATCGGCCTCTACTCGTCGCTGCGGCCGGACTTCTACTGGGGTGGCGAACAGGCGGCGTGGTGGGGCCAGATGGCGGTCGCGGTCATCGTCGGGCTGTCGTTCGCCACCGTCCTGACCCTGATCG
>JAOUDR010000733.1 GCA_029859185.1 Gemmatimonadota bacterium | reverse complement strand
CCCCCACCGAGTCATGCGCGATCGCGCTCACGCGATTGAGGATCGCGCCCAGCCGCACCGTCTCCGGACCGCGCTGTCCGGCGGTGCGGCCCGCCTGGAGTACCATCGGTCGGCCGACGAGGGCGGGCGCGGACGTGAGGTCGGTGAGCTTGGCGGCGTAGTCCCCGGCGGCGGCACCCGTGCCACCGATCTCGAGCGATGCCTCCGCCACCTGGAGCAGAAACTTCGGCAGCTGCTCGCGTTTCGGGAACAGCACGGTCGTACCGGCCGCGCGCACCCGGTCCGGTCCCTGGTGCAACCGCGCTTCCACGCCCGGCGGCATGTACTTCTCGGCCATCCCCAGCCAGTACAGGATGGGTGCGATCTGCCGTGCCGCGAATCCGCCGAAGAGTGCCGGTCCCAGGCTCGGCGCGTCGAGCGAGGGCAGCTTGAGCAGGCCCATCGCGTACGCGTAGTCCTGCCGGCGCGCGTCGGCCAGTGCCGTCAGTTCGGTCTGCACGCCGCGGACGCCGGAATCCACCCCGGCCTGGAACGCTGCCAGTTGGTTGTCGATCTGGGTGAGGGCGGTGAGGGTCTGCCGCGCCGACGCGGCGGCATCACGGGCGCCGGTGATCCCGAGGGTGCGGACCGACTGCCCCTCGAGCCGCCGGGCCAGCGCCATCGCCGAGTCGATCTGGGGCCGCGGATCGAGCCGCTGCACCCGCTCGATCCACACGGTCTTCGCGGAATCGGCCCCGCTCGCGAGTGCCCGCGCCTGCCGCAACGTGGCCAGGCTGTCGGCCGAGACCGCGGCGACGTCCACGACCTGCCCCAGACCCTCCCACGAGAGCGACGGGATGGGCAGGCTCTGCACCCAGTCGTCCACCGCCTGGCCGATCTCCGCGGCGGGACTCCCCTCCGGCTGGTCGATCGCCCCCGAAGTCTCGCGCGCGGTGCCGAACTTGAGCCCGCGCAGCGCCACGGTGTCGATGATGATCTTCTTTTCGAGCAGCGGCGCCATCCGCACGTTCACGACGATCCGGTCCGCCTCGAGCAGATTGGTCATCGGTTTCCGTGGGTTGGTGACCCGGAGCCCGCGCAGCATCACCACGCCCTCGGAGAGCCGCACGTCCGCCTCGTCCAGCTCCACCCGGGCACCCACGAAGGCCGTGCCCGTTCGTTCGACGGACCGCCGCGCGATCGTGTCCATGAACAGCCAGTACAGCAGGCCCACGAGCGCAAACGTCAGCAGCATCGGGACGATGCCGCGCCACCGGAAGATCCGGAACTTCGTCGGTGCGGCGGTCATGGACGGAACAGCGTGTAGGCGTTGTAGATCTTCGACGCCTTCACCGCCCGGAACAACGGGGTCTGTTGGAGGCGCGCGTAGACCGTGGCCCGGTACTTGGTCACGAGCCAGCGGAGCAGGAAGAACAGCGGGATGAAGGCCGCCAACCAGACCACGAAACTCCCCAGCACGATCGTGTTGTTGAAGTTCGTCAGCGCCAGCACCGGCGTGTTGTAGGCCCAGGTCCAGAACGGTGTGAGGGCCGCCGCGTCCACCAGGAGCGCGCGTCCCACGAGATCGAACAGCGGGTCGAGCACGAACCCGAACGGCAGGAACAGCACCCAGCCCAGCATGACGCCGGGGAACGACACGTTGAGGATGATGGCGAGCCCGAACAGCACGAGGTTGTGCAGGTTGATGAGCGGGGTGAGCCCGAACACCGCGCCGAGCGCAATGCCCGCGGCGACCTGGCCCGGTGTGCCGTCGGAGTTCAGGGCCTTGATGAGCGACTGGAGCAGCTTGAGGAGGAGCATGATGGAAGCTCCCCCGCTGTGAAGCAGATGTCCAGAGTCGTGAAACGTGAAACGAGGGCCGCGGGACGTTTCACGTTTCACGTTTCACGCCAGCCCCCCTTGCGCCGCCCTGAGATGACCCCCCCATTTAGTACGGAGTCGCGGACAGGCCCCGAAACGGGAGGCAGGCCTGGCTGGAAGGAGGGCCATTGCACCCTGTTCGTCGGACAGTAGTGCGGAACAACCTGGTGGCAGCACTGATCGGCGTGACCGG
>JAOUDR010000731.1 GCA_029859185.1 Gemmatimonadota bacterium | reverse complement strand
CCCACGAGCTCTGGACGATCCACACCGAGAACATCCTCGAAGCGACGCCGGCGCCGATGATCCGGTTTCACTCAGCCATGCTACTCGCCGCGACAAGCCGGCCGGACAGCGCAGCGGCGCTGTTTCGGTCATTGGTCCCGCCCACGGCCTGGCTGGGGCCCGTGACCGCGCGTGCGGCGTACGAACTGGGCCGTCTCGAAGCGGCGGCCGGCAATGCGGCGGAGGCCGCCCGCAACTACCAGACGGCAATCCGGCTGTGGGAGCGCGGTGGTGAGGAAGTGGCGGACTGGCTCGCCCTCGCGCGCGACGCGCTCGCGCAGATCGTCACGGAGCCGCGCGTCCGCGACTAGGATCCTTCGGCTACCGCTGCTCGCCGCCGCCCGTCGGGGGTGACACCGCACGGCCCACGTAGGTTCGCCCCCACGGGTCGGTTGCCTCGACCAGCACGTCGGCCCCCGGCGCGACCGGTGCGTAGTAGAGATGGTCGGTCCGGGTAGGCTCGACCCACCCGCGACGGGGCGGTTTGTCAGGTCCGGTCTGTTCGATTACGGAGCGGGGGTCCATCCCGAGCCGTCGGGTCATCGCCCCGCGGCGCTCTCCATCCTCGTACCAGACGACGGTCCACGTCTCGTCCGCATCCCAGACATTGGCGATCACCGCATCGGAAAACCCCGGGTCGCTGCCGCGAGCGTAGAGGCGTATCTGGTGCTCGACCGGCTGGCCGGTGGCTTTGTAGCGCCACCGGAGCTCACTGCCGCGGACGTCGTAGACGCCATAGCCGTTGGGCGTCCCATCCCAGCAGATGTCGCCGCTCCACCAGGCGCCGCAGACGGCGCCGGTCACGTGATGCCGGACATCGCCCTCCCGGTGTCGCTCGTGTTCGTGGGTGTGCCCGGAGATGACGGTTGCCTGGTAGGGCTCCAGCAGCCGATACAGGGCCTCCCGATTCATGACGGACGAGGACCGGCCGGGCGCCGTGCCTCCGTTGCGCTGCTCGCCGGTGGAAAGTGCGGGAATATGGAGAAGCACCACCACGGTGCGTCCGGGCTCGATGCCGGCCAGGTCGGCGCGGAGCCACCCGAGCTGTCGACCGTCGAGGTAGCCGATGTAGGCGTTGCCGTACCAGAAGACGTCGTCGAGCACGACGTAGTGCACCTCTCCCCGATCGAACGAGTAGTACGCCGGCCCGAAGTGGTGGGAAAACGTGGTGTTGGCTTCCTCATCGGTGCGGGCCGTGTACACCAGGTCGTGGTTGCCGACGACCTGATAGAAGGGCAGGTGCATCTCGGCGACGGCACGCTCGTACTCCGGATAGAGCGTGAGGTCATCGTACATGATGTCGCCGCAGGCGATGCCGAACAGCGGAACGCCACCCATGGCCCGCGCCGTGGCCTGAACGTCCGGCACCGTTTCCGCGTGCAGGCGGCCGATCTCGAACATGTTCTGGGTCTGGGGATCCGCCAGCACGAGGAATCCGTGCCGCTCGTCCGGCACCTCGAGCGCCGTGAGCGCGAATTCCAGGCGCATTTCTCCACGGCGGTCTCGGGTGAGCGGGCGGTAGAACGCCGCGGTACCCGTGGAAGAAGTCGGGGTCGCGTGACCGGCCGGCGTGGTTACCCACACGAACGGCTGCGTGGCATCGGCGAGGAGCTCGAACGTCCCGTCCGGAGCGGTCCGGACGACGCTGACGCCGTCCGATACGGCGACGTCACCGAGTCCGCGACGGCCACCCGTCACCCGACCGCGGACGCGTACGACGTCCACGGGCATGGACCCCCCAAATGGGACATAGGGGTCGCGGACCAGACGGTCGGGGAGCGCGGTGGCCAGCGCGGCGGCACCGGAAGCCTGAAGAAAGCTGCGTCGGTCAATGGTAGCCATGCGCCATGGTCGCTCGCCGCGCGCCCTCTGACAAGACGCATCGCGTTCCGGCAGGTCACGCTGGAACCGGGAAGCGACCCGGAGGGTTGCCCGAAATGCGGCAGCTTGGTAAGTCCGATGTTCACCGCTGGAGGCGTAGCCGATGAGCAGGACCCCCACCCCCCCGCTGCGCT
>JAOUDR010000098.1 GCA_029859185.1 Gemmatimonadota bacterium | reverse complement strand
GGGAAGGATTCCTGCTCGAACACGGTGGCGTAGTCGAGGGTCGGCGCATCTTCGAGCCCCGGAATCGGCGGGCGGGCGGGGCCGGCCCCGGTCGCGACCACGAGACGCGTCCCCTCGATCAGCCGCCCGTCCACCCGCACCGCCCGCGGCGACACGACCTGGGCGTCACCAATCACCACGTCCACACCCAAGCGGCGAAACCGCTCCGGGTCGTCATGCACCGCGATGCGGCTGCGCGCAATCCGCATCCGCGCCATCACCTCGCTCATCGCGATCGGCAGCTCGCACGAGGGCAACCCCCAGTCCGATCCGCATCGCGCCTCGTGCGCGACCCGGGCGGACGCCAGGAGCGCCTTGCTCGGCACACATCCGGACCACAGACAATCGCCGCCGAGACGCTCCCGCTCGATCAGCACGGCCCGGAGCCCAAGCGCCGCGGCACCGGCACACGTCACCAGGCCGGCTACCCCACCACCTATCACGATCAGGTCATTGCGAGCCATCTTGATAACCTACAACGGGTTGGGGTGGGACCCGGTTCCCGGGTAGACTGTGGACCACACCGCCCACGCGCCCTGCGATGTCACGAATTGAAACTTCCGACAACGGTCGGTCGTCCGGTCGTCAGAAGGGAGGTCACATGCTCGAGTTACTCTTTGCCGCCGGAACCGGGGCCGCGACCCTGTTTGGCTACCTCAAGTCCCGGCAGTTCGTGCGGGATCGACTGCGGTTCGTGGATGCGGCGCACAAGCCCACCGCTCCCATCATTGCCGGCGCTGTCGCCGCCATCGTGGCGGCTCCGGTGGTCTGGATCCTCCCGATCGTCGGCGCTCCGGCTGCCGTGATCTTCGGCGTCGGCGTGGGGTGGGGCGTACACCACGGCTCGAAGGACGCTCGCAAGCGTCTCCCGGGGGGCTAGCGGCGGATCAGGTCTTGGCCGCCGCGCCCTTCCGGGCGTAGCCCACGAGCACCGTGATGTTGTCGCTGCCGCCGGCTTCCAGCGCGTCGTCCACCAGCTGGCGGCAGACCTGTTCCGCCGATGTGAGGTTCGTCAGCCGTTCCTGGATCGTGTCCTCGGAGACGTGCTTGGTCAGCCCGTCCGAGCACGCCATCACGACGTCGCCCCAGCGACTCGTGATGGCGGTCATGACCGGCATGATATCGCTGCCGCCGACCGCACTCGTGAGGATGTGGGCCAGGCGGGAGTTCTCCGCCTGCTCGCGCTCCACCAGCCCCTCCGCGATCATCCGCTCCGCCATGGTCTGGTCGCGCGTCACCCGATAGAATTTCTCCTTGCGGAGCAGATAGCAACGCGAGTCGCCCACCTGCAGCACGTAGAGCCGCGGCCAGACGGCGAGTACCAGGGTCATGGTCGTGGCGCCGCGCTCTCCGCGGCCTTCCGCGTCCTCCATGACGCGCTGGTGGGCCTGGATCACCCCTTCCTGCAATGCGCCCATGAAGGCGGCTTCCTGGCTCGCATCGTTGGCGTAGTAGCAGTGCAGTGAACTCGCGACGTACCCCGTGATTGCCTTGACGGCCAGGCGCGAGGCCTCTTCGCCCCCCGCGAGCCCCCCGACGCCGTCGGCGACCACGCCGAGGAACGCGAGGCGCTCGCTGCGGCTGGGTAGCATGTCCGTCTCGGGCAGGCTCGTCGCGTGCACCTCGAGGGTCTTCTGTAGCGAGCAGATCAGGAAATGGTCCTGGTTCGCCGGCCGGGACTTGCCGACGTGCGTCATTCCGAACACATCGATCTCTTCGTCGCGCGGTCGTTCTCCCGGGATGTGCAGGGCACCTTCCAGACTGGGCGTGACGGATTTCGCGGGCATGGGTCGTGTCCTCAGGGCAATTGCGTCCACGGCGGTCGGGATGACGGCGCGTTCCGGCCCGGATGGCCTGTGGCGTCTCCATCGGGGCGGCGAACAACGTAACACCTCCCCCCGACATCGGACCACCGCGGGACCATTGTGCGTTGCAACTATTCGGTCCGGCCGGCCGTCTATGCCATGGGAGCACCCGGACCAATCTGGGTGGAGACCATGCAGCGATCCGTGCGTATTGCCGGTGGCGTCCTGGGACTCGTGCTGTCGTCTGGTGGCGCGACGGCCATGCGTGCCCAATCCGACAGCGCCTCACCCCGGCCGGCGGTCTCCGCCGTCCGGCTCGTCGGCCAGATCGTGCTCGATGGGCGCCTGAGTGAGGACGTGTGGCGCACGACGCCAGCCGCCACGGACTTTCGCCAGTCGGAACCGAACGAGGGCACGCCGGCGACCCAGCGGACCGAACTCCGCTTCGCGTACGACGGCGACGCGCTGTACGTGGGTGCCCGCATGTTCGACACCGAGGGGGCGGCGGGTGTCCGCACGCGGTTGGTGCGCCGGGACGGCAGCCCCAACTCGGACTTCCTCGAGATCATCTTCGACACGTTCCACGATCACCTCGGTCGCACGTTCTTCCGCGTGAACCCGGCGGGGTCGCGGGGCGACGCGATCGCACCCGGCGGCAGTGGCGAGGACGAATCGTGGGATCCGGTCTGGGAGGCGAAGACCAGGATCGACTCGCTCGGATGGACCGCCGAGCTGCGGATCCCGTTCTCGCAGTTGCGGTACGTCCCCGCCGACGTCCAGAGCTGGGGTCTCCAGGTGTGGCGCTTCGAGAGCCGGCTCAACGAGTGGTCGATGTGGGCGTTTTGGCGTCGCAACGAGGTCGGCGGCCCGCCGATGTTCGGCCACCTCACCGATCTCTCGGTCACGCGCCCCCCCGAGCGGGTCGAGCTGCTGCCGTATGTCGTGGGGCGCTCCGTCAACCTGCCACCGGGGAACCCGGACGACCCCTTCGCGGATCAGCACGCCTTCGACGGACGCGTCGGGGCAGACGCGAAAGCCCTGCTGACCTCCAACCTCACGCTCTCGGCGACGATCAATCCCGATTTCGGCCAGGTGGAGGTGGACCCGGCGGTCGTGAATCTGAGCGCGTTCGAGACCTACTTCGAGGAACGGCGACCGTTCTTCATCGAGGGCGCGGGCCTGTTCAGCTTCGGCGGGATGAGTTGCTTCTTCTGCTCGAATGTCTCCAGTCTGTCCATGTTCTACACGCGGCGCATCGGCCGACAGCCGCAGGCGTCGAGCCTCGCGTACAACGAGGGCCCCTACGCCGATATCCCCGACAACACCGAGATCCTGGGTGCCGCCAAACTCACCGGCCGCAACGGCTCCGGCTGGTCGCTGGGGATCCTCGATGCGGTGACGCGCCGGGAGCGCGCCACCGTGCAGCGGGACGACAGCAGCCGCACCACCGTGACCGTGGAGCCGCTCACGAACTACTTCGTGGGCCGGGTGGCCAAGGATCTGCGCGGTGGACTGACCCAGATCCGCGGCATGGCCACGTCGGTCGTGCGCGACCTCGAGAGCCCGGGGCTCGCGGGACAGCTGAGCCGTCACGCCGAGGCCGTGGGGTTCTCGACCGACACGTGGTTCGGGGAGCGGGAGTACCGCCTGATGGCCCAAGCGGCCATGACCCAGGTCGCCGGGGACAGCGGCGCCATCCTCAGGCTGCAGCGGTCGAGCGCCAGATACTTCCAGCGTCCCGACCGGGGCCAGGGCACGAACGGACTGTTCACGGATCGGTACGACCCGTCGCTCACCACGATGCGCGGCTGGGGTCTCTACTCCCGCTTTTCCCGGGAGTCCGGCAACTGGCTGGGCGAAGTGGCGGTGAACGCCCGGTCGCCGGGCTTCGAAAACAACGACATCGCGTTCCTCACGCGCGCCGACTACGCCTGGATGAACGCCAACGTCGCGCGCGTGTTCACGCATCCCGGCCGCTGGTTCCGCGAGATGGTCTACATCGCCGGCGGGCAGCAGCAGTACAACTTCGACGGTGACCTCACCGACCGCCAGGTCCAGGTATTCGGCGACATCACGTTCCCCAACTACTGGGACTTTCGCACGTTCTGGATTCACCGGTTCACCGTGCTCGACGACCGGCTGACCCGCGGTGGGCCGGTGGTCGGGCGGGCCGGCCTGAACTACTTCGAAGCCGGCGTCACGACCGACGAACGCAAGACCGTCGTGCTCGAGGTCGGCACGAACTTCGGGTGCACGTTCGAGGATGCGTGCTTCACCGAGGTGGGTCTCGACGTGCGGTGGCGTCCGGCCTCCAACGTGACGCTCAGTTTCGAGCCGGCCTACGCCTACTCGGGGGCGCGGGCCCAGTACGTCACCACGGTCGCCGACCCGACCGCCACGGCGTTTGCCGGCGCCCGGTACGTCTTCTCCGACCTGGTCCAGCGCGAAGTCTCGATGGAGACGCGCCTCGCCATCACCTTCACGCCGAACCTGACGCTGGAACTGTTCCTCCAGCCGTTCATCTCGAGCGGCGCCTACACGGACTTCAAGGAGTTCGCGGTCCCGCGGCAGCTCGACAAGCTGGTCTACGGGAGGGACGTGGGAACGGTGACCGTGCGGGGGGGCGAGCCACCCGTGTACGAGATCGATCCGGACGGGGGCGGTCCCGCCGAACCGTTCGAGATCGAGGACCCCAGCTTCACCGTCCGGTCGCTGCGAGGGAACGCCGTCCTGCGATGGGAGTACCTACCTGGATCGACGCTCTTCCTCGTGTGGACCCAGAGCCGCGAGGATGCGCTCAATACCGGAGAACTGGATTTCGGTCGGGATGCCCGGGCGGTGTTCCGCGGACCGGCGGAGAACATCTTCCTCGTGAAGGTGAACTACTGGTTCGGATTCTGACCGGGAGGGCCCGATCCGCTTCGTCGGGGCCCAGTGCACAGCGGCGAAGACCCACACCAAGGTGGCACCATGCGAACGCCCTACCGAGTCATCGACATGGCGGTATTGGCAGTGGGGCTCGTGGCCTGCGGCGACGCCGCGGCCCCCGAGGCTCGCCTCGACTGGCCGACGGCGGAGCCGGCGGAGGTCGGCATGGATGCCGACATGCTGTCGGCCGCGGACCGTCACATCAGGGACAGCCTGCCCAACATCAACGCCTTTCTCGTGGTGCGCCACGGGAAGCTCGTGCTGGAGGGATACTACCAGCGCACCAACCGTGGCACCCTGCACCCGACGCGCTCGATGACCAAGAGCGTCGTCGGGGCGCTCACCGGCGTGGCGCTGGCACAGGGGTGGCTCGACTCCGTGGAGCAGCCGCTGGCCACCATACTGCCGGAGTACTTCGATGCGACGGTGCCCGTCGATCGGCGGTACATCACACCGCACGAGTTGCTCACGATGTCGTCCGGCCTCGCCTACGACAGTCTTGGCACCGACCCCATCAACGGCAGCTGGATCTCGGCGTTCCTGCACGGTCCCTCCATCGCCTCACCGGGCGCGAGGTTCTTCTACGACAGCAGCAACCCCCACCTGCTCTCGGCGGCGATTACGGTGCAAACAGGGCGCACGCTGGCCGACCTCGCCGTGGAGACGCTGTTCAGACCACTGGGGATCGAAGTCTATACGTGGCCCGCGGACCCCGAGGGGTTCAGCATCGGCAGCACCGGCCTGTACCTCTCGGCCCAGGACCAGGCGAAGCTCGGCGAGCTGTACCTCCGGGATGGTGTCTGGGAGGGGCAACGCCTCTTGCCGGTCGGCTGGGTCGAAGCGTCCACCACCCCGTGGTTCGACCTCACCTATGGCGACGGCTACGGCTATCTGTGGTGGACCATCGGCGGACTCGAAACGCAGATCTACGCCGCCGTGGGGTACCGTCAGCAGTGGATTCTCGTGCTGCCCGAGTTCGACCTCGTGGTCGTGATCGCCTCGGAATCGAGCGACCTTCGCGGACCGGAACGCGAGCACTTTCACCTGCTGTACCGGTATGTGCTCCCCGCCATCCCCGGCGCGCCCGTACCACCGTGATCGGCCGAACCGACCGGGCCGCGACCGGCGAGCTGCCCGAATTGCCGACCAGCCGGTTTCGACCACTGCAACGGTGATGGGCCAGTCCGTTGCTTGACACACACGCACTGCTTCTTCCACACTCGTGCCACACTCGGACCTGCACGTTCTGCAGGAGGCGCAAACGCCTGTTACCGTTGGCGCCACCAGTCAGAGGGTGGCCCACAAGAGCAGCAACGGCCTCACAATCCCTACGAGTGGCAGGCGGTACTCCAGGAGGATGCCGTGGCTGCCTCCGCGCTGTACATGACCCAAGACAACGGTTGACCACCCCTCGTCTCCTGTGAGTTCGAGAGAGGTACCGATTCTCGGCGCCCGCGCCGTGCGATGCCCCATGGCCGTCCCGGCAGATCACGGTGGACCAACCCGGGGACTCGCCTCCCGGGTGAGGGAGCGCGGTGTGGTCCGGTACGGGCAAGCGCCCACCCGACCCTGTTCCCTGCCGCGGTGATCCCCCGAACAGGCCAGCGTCCCGTGGGTTGGATTACTGGTTCGGGTTCTGCGGGGGAACGGCCGAGCCCCGATTGGCGCTGAGAAACCACAGGTAGCCGGCGCCAAACAGCAGCGCATCGAGCCCGAACAGCATGCGCCACGGTGATCCGGACCCCGCCTCGACGGCACCGAGGATCAGGCCGGCGCAGGCGGTGAGGACGGCGAGCCCCAGGGCGATGCGGGCCCACCAGCGGCCCGCATCCGCGTAGACGGCAAGCGCGCAGATAACGAACAGCCGTCCGAGGCTCTCGAGGCTCAGTGCGTGCTCCCGCCCGAACGCGATGGCCACCACGGTGGCGGCCACGATGATCGCAAGTCCGAGCCGCCCTCGACTCCGGACGGCATGCGTGCGGCGGCTCCCGCTCACAGCCCGAACTGGCGGAGATGGTGATCGGTGTGCAGGAACGCCCACCGCTGCCAGTCCGCCCGCGACATCGCGCCGAAGATGGGATGGCGGGCTGCCAACGCGCTTGCCGGCGCGGCGGCCAGTTCTCCGAGCGTTTGCACCGCCCGGTCCCGATCGGCGGTAAACGCGTTCGCGGACACCGCTCGCGTGGCCGGGTCGGCGCCGGCGCGAATGCCGTGCGGCCAGGGTAGGGGCAGACGGAGCGCAATCCACTTGAGGACGCGACTGGCCCGGCGGGACGGGGCGGAGAACGGACGGCGTGCGAGCGCCGCTTCCGCGCCGTCCCCCAGGTGCACCACCATCTGGTGGACGCTCATCGTGCCCCAGGCGCGAGACTGGGTTGCGTCAAGGCGCTCCAACCGGCTCGTCAGTGCGGCTCGCACCGCAGGGTCACCAATCGTCTTCATGCGGTCCCGGGGGTCCGAGGCACATCGAGGGGCACGCTGGAGACGGGCTCATGGACCGCGCGAAGCGGGCGACGGTGAGGACCACGACGGCCGCAAGGCGGAGACAGTCTCACATCGAGGCCGGATCGCTAGGCATCGTCCGGGCCGCGCCGGTTGGCTGACGCCGTGGGCATTGCATCGCGGCCGACCGCGGTCACCTTGCGCGCCAGGTCCTCGCGCACGCGGTCGTAGACGGTGGCTTGGTGAGGCTGCTGGAGCGCGACAAGCGCTGGCGCGAAATCGGCACCGACCGCGAGATGGCACACCGGATCGCCGGGGGCGACCGCTGGCAAGGTCGTCATCCCGATCACCATCCCGTCGAGGGGCGCTTCGAGGAGGTTGTGCTCCTGACCGAGCAGGCTCGTGTTGGTGGCGATCGGCTGCCCGGCCTGCACGACGGTGCCCGGCGTGACGTGGAACTCGAGGAACCCCCCCACTCGGGCGCGCACCCACTTCGTCTTGCGCACAGCAACCTGGAATCGCGGGCGCTCCGGCTGCCCCGGCACCATGCCCAGATGCTTGAGCACGTTCACCACCCCCTGCACGCCGGCCTCGTTGATGCTCGGTTCCACTTTCCACACCTCGCCGGCCTCGAGGAGGATCGTCGGGCATCCCGCTTCGGTAGCGGTGCGGCGCAGGGACCCCACCGGTCCCGTCCCGTGTACGAGCAGCTCGCACCCGAACGCCTCCGCCAGATCGCGACACCGCTCGTCGTCCAGGTTGGCTCGCACATTGGGGAAGTTCATCCGACGGACGGCGGCGCTGTGCAGGTCGATGCCGAAGTCGCAGTGGCGGACGATGGCCTCGAAAAACCGGTACGCAAACCGCCGCGCGAAACTACCGCGCTCGGATCCCGGGAAGCAGCGATTGAGGTCACGGCGGTCGGGGAGATATCGCACATGACGTTCGAAGCCGAGGATGTTTACCACCGGCACGAGCACCAACGTTCCCGCCTCCAGCGCAAGCGACTCGCGCAGGACCAGCGTGCGGATGATCCCCGTGCCATTGATCTCGTCACCGTGGACCGCGGCGGCCACGAACACGGTGGGGCCGGGCTTGGCACCGCGCCAGACGCGGACCGGCACCGAAACCGACCCACCGCTGGTCGTTTCCGTGAGCGGCAGGTTGAACTCGCGCTGCTCGCCCGGAGGGATGCGGATGCCGCCGATCTCC
>JAOUDR010000732.1 GCA_029859185.1 Gemmatimonadota bacterium | reverse complement strand
GGGGCAGAGAGGGCAGCGCGGCAGGGCGGCAGCGCGGCAGACGATCCGCCGGGCCGTCCGCCCGCCGGCCCGTCCGCCCAATCCCGTGAGGCCAGCAACAACTGGGTCGTGTCCGGCAGTCGCACGGCCACCGGATACCCGCTGCTCGCTGGGGATCCCCATCTGCAGATGACGCTGCCGGCGATCTGGTATGAAGCACATCTGGTCGTGCCGGGGCGGTTGGACGTATACGGGGTGACGTTCCCGGGAGCGCCGGCGGTGGCGATCGGGTTCAACCGTGACGTGGCGTGGAGCTTCACGAACACGGGGGCCGACGGGATCGACTTCTACGCCGAGACGCTCGACGATCCGGAGCGACCGGAGGCCTACCTGCTCGACAGCGTCTGGCAGCCGCTGGCGTCCCGCGTCGAGGAGTACCGGGACCGGAGCGGCAGCGTCATTGCCACCGACACGATCCGCTTCACGCACCGTGGGCCGGTGGTCCGGCGCGACGGACGGGCACTCTCGATGCGGTGGACCGCGCTCGAGGGCCAGGAGGCGATCAGCGCGCTGTGGGACATCGGTGGTGCCCGGTCCGTGGACGAGTGGCTTGGCACCATGCTCCGGTTCCGGGCCCCAATCCAGAACGGCGTGGTCGCGGACCGCGCGGGCACGATTGCCGTGCTCTCGGCGGGACGGTATCCGATCCGCCCAACGGGCACCGACGGGCGTACGATCTTCGACGGAAGCACGTCGGCGAGCGACTGGGTGGGCAACCTCGCGAGCGATCGGGCTCCCTTATCGCGGAACCCCACCCAGGGCTACCTGGCCTCGGCCAACCAGCAGCCACTCGATCCCCGGGCATCCGGCGACTACCTCGGCGCCGACTGGCCGACGCCGTGGCGCGCCATGCGGATCAACCAACTGCTCCGCGCGGACAGTGCCGTCACCGTCGATGCCATGCGACGCTTCCAGACCGATCCGGGCAGTGCGCGGGCCGACTGGTTCGCGCCCGCCTTCCTGGAGGCGGTGGTACGGGAAAGCCACGCGGGCCGTGCCGCGCCGGACGCGATCCGTGCGGCGGATCTGCTGGCCGAGTGGGACCGCCGCTACACGAAGGACAACGAACGCGCCGTGCTATTCGAAGAGGCCATGCGCGCGTTGCAGCCCGCCGTGTGGGACGAGCTGTACGCCAATGACGACTCCTGGCGATTCGGCTATCCGGGTCAGGATATCCTCGCCGCCCTGCTGGCGACGCCCGACAATCCGTGGTGGGACGACCGGCGGACGCCCGACGCCGTCGAGACCCGCGATGCGGTGCTCACCGCCGCGCTCGCCGCGGGGTTTCGGGCCACACGCGATCGATACGGTGACCCGGCGGAGGGCGGGTGGCGCTGGGACCGGATCCGCTTCGCCAATGTCTGGCACCCGCTGCGAGTGCCGGTCCTGTCCGCACTCGACATCCCCATCCAGGGCGGCTCCGGAACGCTCAACCCCTCGAGCGGCTTCGGTACGCACGGCGCCAGCTGGCGGATGGTCGTGTCCCTGGGTCCCGAAATCGCGGCGTGGGGCGTCTATCCCGGTGGGCAGTCGGGGAATCCGCTCAGCCGCTGGTATCGGGATCGGATCCCCAAGTGGTCGGCGGGCGAGCTCGACAGCCTGCCGGTACCCGCGTCGCCGGAGGCGCTTGGGGACGAACTCGTGGCCGGGCGCCTGCAAGTGGTGGGAGGCGCGCGATGAGACGCCAACTGCTCGCCGTGGTGGTACTCGCCGCCGCCATGGCGCTCGGCACCTGGTGGCTCGGGTGGTGGGTGGTCCCCGTGCTCGGCGCGGCGTGGGGCGCGGCCAGGTACGGTGCGTATCCCAGCGCCACCGCGGGCGTTGCCGCGGCGCTCGGATGGATGGGACTGGTGGGCATCGCGGCCCTGCAAGGACCCATGGGTGGCGTGTCGCGCATGGTGGGTGGCGTGCTGAGCGTGCCGGGCTGGGTGCCGCTGGCCCTGACCGCGTTGTTCCCCGCCGGGCTCGCGGCTGCGAGTGCCCTGGTGTCCGCGGCACTGATGCCGGTGCTCGAG
>JAOUDR010000730.1 GCA_029859185.1 Gemmatimonadota bacterium | reverse complement strand
CCACACCTTCCGCGGTCGCCGTGATCGTTGCCGTCCCCACCAGCACGCCCTCGACCAGCCCGGTGCCGTCCACCGTGGCCACGGCCGTGTTGTTCGAGGCCCAGGTGACGACGCGCCCCGAGAGCGGGTTGCCACCTGCGTCCCGTGGCGTGGCCGTGAACTGCTGCGTCGTGCCTGAGGCCAGCGTCACCGTCGACGGCGTCACATCCACGCTCGCCACCGGCGTGACGGCCGACACCACCCGGAGCACGACGGACGTGGCGTTGTAGTCCACCTGCCATACGCCGGTCGGCAGCCCCTGAAGCAGGAGCGTCGGGAAGCTCCCGCTCACGCTCGCCGCCGTGAGAATCGTGAACGCGTCGCCAACCGCGGGCACGAAGCCCTGGAAACCCACAATCAGAGTGCCGTCGAGATTGGCCGCTCCGGTCACTGCCACCTGACCATAGTCGGTGCCGGGTGCGGTGCCGCGCAGGCCTATGAGCTGCGATGCCGCTACGTCCATCGGCAGGTCACCGATGACGGCCAACGTACCGAGCTCGGGGATGAGCTGGCCCCGGTTGTCGAACGTGGCCGCCGAGACGTCCAGCGTCCCCGCGCCGACCAGACCATTGGTATGAACGAATGTCCCACCGGTGATCGTGAGCGTCCCGCCCCCAGTGAACTGGATGCCGAACGTGTTGGTGAAGCTCGGATTCGTCCCGGACTGCAGGAAGGTGAGGTCCCCGCCCCGGATGTTGATCGTGCCCGTGTTACGATGCGCCGCCGACGGCTGGTCGATGACGAGCGGATGATCCACCCAGACCCGGTACCCGTTGTGGAACTCCGCGCGGATCGTGCGCGCGCCGCCCATCGTCCCCGCGTCCACGTACAGATCGCCCGGCTCCTCCATCCAGAGAGCGCCGCTCGTCACGACCAGCGTCGCCGGGTGTGCCGCCGCCGGGTCCACGTTGGACAGAGCGATATCCCCGAAGCTCACGAGATCGCCGGTGACGGTCAGCACCGCCGAGTCTGCCGCTTCCGACGCGATTTCGATGTACGTGGAGTTCTGCGTCGTGATCGGCCCGGTGACGGCGCCGAGGCCGCGGACGAGCAGGCTTCCCGTGCCGTCAAGCGCCGTCGCGATCGTGCTGGGACTCCCGTTGAAGTCGCGCAAGACGACGGTGCCTTCGTTGAGCAGGCCCGCCGTGCCCGCCACTGACCCGCCGGTGAGATCCAGCACGCCGCCCTGCGTGACCCACACCCCACCCTCGGCCGTGAGCGTCACCACCGAGAGCGCCAGCGTCATCTGCTCCCCGCTCGATCCCTGGTCTCCCACCACGAGCCGTCCTACCGTCACCGCGGCGTCCACCTCGGTCACCGTGTACGTGCCGGCCAGCTGTATGAACGCCGTGTCCGCGGGACCCGGCACCACGCCCGTGCTCCAGTTGCTCCCCAGGCTCCAGCTGCCGCCCGCCGGGTTGCTCCAGTACACCTGATTCGTCGGCACCGCCGCGACGTCGAACGCCGTGCTCGTGGCCCCCGTGAGACCCGGCGCGCTCGCCGCCAGCGTGTAACCCGTCCCCGCTACGTCGAGGGTCAGGTCCGCAAACGTCGCCACCCCGCCGAACACGTCCTGGTCCGGCGTGCCACCAAGCGTCGCCCCAACGGGTCCGCTGCCAATCGCCACCGTCACCGGATCCGCCAGCGTCGGCACCACGTTCCCGGCCGCGTCCCGTACCGTCACCTCGACTGCCGGCGTGATCACCTGCCCCACTTCCGTCGTGCTCGGCTCCACCGTGAACGCGAGCGCTGCCGCTGCACCGACGGTGACCGTGACCCCGGCCGTTCCGTCCACACCTTCCGCGGTCGCCGTGATCGTTGCCGTCCCCACCAGCACGCCCTCGACCAGCCCGGTCCCGTCCACCGTGGCGATTGTCGGGTCGCTCGTGCTCCACGTGACCGTCCGGCCCGTCAGCGCATTCCCTCCCGCGTCCCGCGGCGTCGCCGTGAACTGCTGCGTCGTGCCTGAGGCCAGCGTCACCGTCGACGGCGTCACATCCACGCTCGCCACCGGCGTGACGG
>JAOUDR010000729.1 GCA_029859185.1 Gemmatimonadota bacterium | reverse complement strand
CATGGGGCGTGTTTGCCGTGCAGAACACGTGGGAAGCGGGAGTGGAGCAGGAAGAGGTGCAGGGCAAGCGGACCGCCGAGGTGGCCAAGGCCGCCGGTATCCAACACTTCGTCTATGCATCCGTGGGCTCCGCCCATCGGAACACCGGTATCCCGCACTTCGACAACAAGGCGCGCGTCGAGACTAAGGTCCGGGAGCTTGGATTCCCGTCGTACGTCATCCTCCGGCCGGCCTTCTTCATGGAGAATCTGACGTCGCCGTGGTTCAAGCCCTATATCGACGAAGGCAACCTCGCTGTCGGGATCAAGCCGGATACGAAGCTCCAGATGATCGCGGTCACCGACATCGGCAAGTACGGCCGGATCGCGTTCGAGAAGCACGCCGAGTTGAACGGTCAGGCCATCGATATCGCCGGTGATGAGCTGACCATGCCGCAGACCGCCGAGATCATCGGCAAGGCGGCCGGCCGCTCGGTCGCCCATTTCCAGGTACCGATCGAGGAAGTCCGGAAGTTCAGCGAGGACTTTGCGCTGATGCTCGAGTGGTTCGATGCCAAGGGGTATGAAGCGAACATCGCGGGCAATGCCAAGACCTATGGCGTGGCTCCCACGTCATTCACGGACTGGGCGACCGCCGCGGCCTGGTAACCGTTCGGCCTCACCGCGTCATCACACCCCCGGGCTGCCCACGCAGCCCGGGGGTGCGTGTTACGTCAACCCGCCGCACGATCGAGTCCCAAGACCGCGTGCATCAGGACGTTCGCGCCATTCACCACATCCTCCGGCCGCGAGAACTCCCGCGGCGAGTGGCTGACCCCGCCGACGCTCGGGATGAAGACCATCCCCATGGGTCCGATCTTGGCCATGTCCTGCGCGTCGTGCCCGGCGCCACTGGGCATGTCCTTGGCGCTGAGCCCGAGGTCCTGCGCTGCGGTGCGCACGACGTCGCGCACGTGGCCCGTCGTCAAGGCTGGCACGTTTTCCGATGTCTGGCGGAACTCGAAATGCGTGCCATCTGCCCGACCGATCGCGTGACCGGCTTCGGCGATCCGCTCGTACAGGGATCGGATCTTCCCGGCATCCAGATCTCTGAGCTCCAGGCTCACCCGTACCGTTCCCGGGATCACGTTCGGGGCCCCGGGGAGCGCTTCGATCCGGCCCACCGTCCCCACCTGTCGCCCGGGCACGGACCGCACGATGCGATTGACCTCCTCAATGAACCGCGCCGCCGACAGCAACGCATCGCGCCGCTTGTCCATGGGTGTGGTACCCGCATGGTTCGGTACACCTTCGATGGTGACGTCCCACCAACCGATGCCGACAATTCCCTCGACCACGCCGATCTGCACCGACTCCGCGTCGAGGATGGCGCCCTGCTCGATGTGCAGCTCGAGGTAGCCGGCGATGCTGCCGGGCCGGCGCGCCACGCTTTCCAGGCGCTCGGGATCTCCGCCAATGGTGGCGATCCCCTCCCGAATCGTCATTCCGCTCTGGCTCACGCGGTCGAGATGCGCCGGTGTGAGCGCCCCGACCATCGCCAGGCTTCCGATCAGCCCTCCCTCTTCGTTCTGGAACACGACGACCTCGAGCGGGTGTCGGGTGCGGATGCCCCGCTCCGCAAGCGTGTGCGCCGCCTCGATGGCCGACAGCGACCCCACCGGGCCATCGAAGTCACCACCGTTTGGGACCGAGTCGATATGCGAACCGAACAGGATCGGCGGGAGCGCGGGAGCGCTTCCCGCGCGGCGTCCGATCAGGTTGCCCGCGGCATCGACCGACGCCTCGAGCTGCGCCGCCCGCATCAAGTCGAGTGTGAGCGCGCGCGCGGCTCGATCCGCTTCCGAGTACGCAACCCGTTGCGCGCCCGCTTCCGTCTTCCCGATGGCGCCGAGAGCCCGGAGGTTTGCTCCCAGCCGGTCACCGTTCACCCGCACCGGCCCCTGCCGCGTGGATTGACGGGTGAGTCCCGGTACACTGAGTGCGCCGAAGAGAGCCAGGTTGAAGTCGCGGCGATGCATGGTGGGACCTCGGGCGGTCAGGGCTGACAGGGCGGTCGGGGCGGT
>JAOUDR010000728.1 GCA_029859185.1 Gemmatimonadota bacterium | reverse complement strand
GGTCAAGCCGCTGCGCGTCATCAAAGGGTTCGAGAGCCTGCTACGCGCGAACGGTTCACGACCGGCGCTGACCACGCTCGACCGCATCCGCATCACCGCCGAGACCAGAGAGGTCAAGGACAAGGCCGTGGAGTCCCGCATCGCCCTGGCCGACGACGTCAAGACGAAGGTGCGACTGGAAGACGGCAGTGTGATCACCGGAAAGGAGGCGGTGCGCACCGGCAGAATCCGGTACGAGACGGCCTACGGCCAGCCGGCGGTGCGGCACCTCGCCGCTGAACACGACGTGGTCCCGTTCCGCGACGCCGCGCGGACCAAGACACTCCCCGTGGACAAAGCCGCCCTCGCGCTCGGCGTGGGGCGCGCGGAGCTGGACAAGCACGTGTTCACCAAGCCGTGGCGGCGCCTGCCCGCGGAGACGGTGACGCGGGAGTCGGTCGCGGCGTTCTGTGCGCCGCACAACGCCGACCTGCTGGACTACTGGGACCGCATCGACACGCAGCTCAGGAAGATCCGCAACTGCCAGAACATCCACGGTGTGGTGCGGACTCTGGCGCTCCTGGCGCCGCCGATTGACCCCATGATGCTGGTGCGGGCGCGCGCCGCGGGTCTGAGCCTCGAGGACATCGCTGCACTCGTCGCGGGCGTAGGTTTCCTGCCGGCCTACCGCTTTACCGCACTGTTGCCGGTCGCGCGGCAGGCGGCGCAGATGGTGCAGAACTTCGGTCAGGGGCTGCTCGCGGCGTTGGAGAAAAAGGACGGCGAGGAGCTGCGGTTCTTGCAGCTGACGCACGAACGCAACATCCAGGCCCTCACGCGTTCGGTCAAGCAACGCCAGATTCGGGAGTCGGAGAAACAATTCAGCGCGGCGGAGGCAAGCCTCGCGCGTGCGGAGCTCAGGCTCGAGCACTACACGGGTCTGATCGAAGCCGGGTTGTCGGGTTGGGAAATCGCCGAGCAGGTCGCAACCCATACCGCGAGCGGCTTGAAGATCGCCGAGAGTGTCGTGCATCTCTCCGCCGGGATCACCTACCTGATCCCGCAGGTCGGCAGTCCGTTCGCCATGAAGTACGGCGGCCAGGAGCTCGGTCACAGCGGCGCCGAGTTCGCCGCCTGGACCTCGGCGATGGCAGGAATCGCCAACCAGATCGCCCAGTCGGCGAGCCTCGAGGCGCGCCACCAACGCCGCGAGGAAGACTGGCGCCACCAGCGCGATACGGCGCGCGAGGACGTGAGCGAGCTCAAGGCCCGTGCCGTCGCAGCCGAAATCCGCCTCGCGCTCGCCGAGAAGGACCTCGAGATCCACGAACGGGCGATGGAGCAGACCGCCGAGATCGAGGACTTCCACAAGGGCAAGTTTGCGGGCCTGAGCCTATACAACCACCTCGCGGCGAAGCTCAGCCGCGTCTATCGCCGGGCGTACACGGTCGCGCACGATCTCGCGCAAGCGGCGGAGCGCGCCTACCAGTTCGAGACTGACAGCCAGTCGTTCTTCATCGCGGGCGACAACTGGGAGCCTTCGCGGGCTGGCCTGATGGCCGGCGAGCAACTCACGGTGCAACTCGCCGCGATGGAAGCGGACTTCATGAAGCTCAACACGCGCCGTCCCGAGATCCGACAGTCCTTCTCGCTGGGCATGCTGGATGCCGGCGAGTTGGTCCAGCTGCGGCAAACCGGGGCTTGCACAATCCGGATTCCGGAGGTGGCGTTCGAGGCGCTCTATCCCGGCCAATACCGCCGCCTGATCAAGGGCGTCCGCGTATCGATACCGGCCGTCGTCGGCCCATTTACGAATGTCAGCGCGAAACTCACGCTGCTGAAGGGCGAGCTCGAGGCGGAGGACGGCGACGCGTTGACCGAACGACCCGTGGCCAAGAACACGTCCATCTCGCTGAGCGGCGCCGTGAACGACAGCGGCACCTTCGAGTTTTCCCATCGGGACGAGCGCTTCCTACCCTTTGAGGGGGCGGGCGCGATCAGCGAGTGGAAGCTCGAGCTGCCCTCGGCGATCCGCAGCTTCGACTACCACACGATCTCAGACGTCCTGATCCACCTTGACTACAA
>JAOUDR010000727.1 GCA_029859185.1 Gemmatimonadota bacterium | reverse complement strand
CTGCCGGAGGTGGCGCTCGTGGCGGTGCTCGATGCCGATCAGGAAGGGTTCCTGCGGTCGGACCGATCCCTGATTCAGACGGTAGGCCGCGCGGCCCGGCACGAGCGGGGACGAGCCATCCTCTACGCCGACCGGATGACCGGTTCGATGGAACGGGCCCTGGCCGAAATGACCCGGCGCCGGACGACGCAGGAGGCGTTCAATGTTGAGCACGGCATTCATCCGGTCTCCATCCGCAAGTCGGTCGATGAGGTCCGCTTCGTCACCCGGGTTGCGGATGCACGCGTGGAGCGACCGGTGCCGGAACGGCCGCTGGCACCCGCCGGTACCGCCCTCGACCGCGACCAGTTGATTGCCGTGCTGGAGCAGCAGATGCGCGAGGCCGCCGCGGAACTCGACTTCGAGCTGGCCGCCCAGCTGCGAGACCAGATCTTCGATCTGCGGGCCGCCGGGGACCCGGTGCGGCGGGAACCGGCCGGTGCCGCCAAGCGGGAGCGTGGCCGGGGACGTCGCCGCCGTGCCTGAGCGGGCAATGACGTTGGCGGAGCTCGAGCAGGAGGCGGCAGCGGCCTGGCGCGTGCTCCCGCCGCACGCGGTCGTCTGGCTGACTGGCGAGCTCGGCACCGGCAAGACCACGTTCGTTCGGGCGGTCACCCGTGCGGCGGCCGCGGCGCCCGCCCGGAGTCCCACCTACGCCCTGGTGCACGAATACGCGTCGCCGGACGGACCGATTGTCCACGTGGACTGCTACCGGTTGCGCACCCCGGACGAGGCTCTGGATCTCGATTTCCCGGCGCTGCGCCGTGCCGCCCGCCTGTTGCTGGTCGAGTGGCCCGAACGCGCCGGTGAGCATGCGCCGCCTCCGGATCTCCATCTGCGGCTCTGCCACGTCGATGATCCGGATCGCCGCGGCGTGGAGCGGGTGGCATGACGCTGACGCTCGCCCTCGACACGGCCACCGATGTGGCAAGCGTCGCCGTGGCGGCGGACGGGCAGGTGCTCGCCGAGGTGTCGCTTCCGGGCCGCCGCCACGCGGCAGCGCTGCTCCCAGCCGTGACGGGCGCGTTGCGGATGGTCGGGTGCACCCTCCGGGACGTGGATCGCGTACTCTGCGCCGACGGGCCCGGCAGCTTCACCGGTCTTCGCATCGGCCTGGCGACGGCGCAGGGCATTGCCCGGGCCAACGAGGCGGTGACGGCGGGCACGATGCCGTCCCTGCTCGCGACGGCGTGGGGCGCCGCCGGACTCGCGGACGGTCCGGTGGTCGTGGCGTACGACGCGCTCCGCGGTGATGTCTACGGGGCCATGTACCGCGTCGGATTAAAGCGCGTCGAGGTGATCGTTCCTCCCCGCCTCGGCCCGCTCGCCGTCCTGCTCTCGGGAGTCGCGGAACGCCCCGGTCTCGTCGTGGGGGATCTCGCGGCGATCGACGAGCCGACCACGCGGCGGTGGACCGGCCGGTCGCCGGTCGCCGCCGGGCCCCGCGCCGCCGCATTGATTGGGCTCGACGGCGTGCCGGGCGGCGTGCGCGAGATCCCCGACCTCATCGTGTTCGAGCCGGACTACGGGCGGCCGGCGGAAGCGCAAGCCCGATGGGAGCGCGCCCATGGACGCACCCTGCCGGATACAGGCGGCGAGTTCCGCTGACCTCGGTGCGGTTGCCCGCATCGAGGCGACCGCCTTTCCCGATCCGTGGTCGGCCGAGCAGTTCGGGTCCCACCTCGGCGATCTGTTCCTGGTCGCCGTCGCGGCCGGGGAGGTGATAGGCTACCTCGTGGCGTGGTCGGTGGGGGTGGAGGCGGAGATTCTGAACGTGGCGGTAGCCCCGGACGTGCGCCGCCGCGGAACGGCCAGAACCCTGCTGACGGAAGCGCTGGCCAAGCTGGGCCAGGCCGGCGTGACTTCGGTCTTCCTGGAGGTGCGCCCATCGAACGTCGCCGCCCGCCACCTCTACGCGTCGGTCGGCTTCCGCGAGGTCGCCCGGCGACGGGGCTACTACGCGACCCCACGTGAGGACGCGTTGGTGTTGAGGCGCGAGGGGCACGACGGGCGCGATGGGCAGTAG
>JAOUDR010000097.1 GCA_029859185.1 Gemmatimonadota bacterium | reverse complement strand
GTTGGATCTGACGGTCGGCTAGCGGGGCTGGCTTGGGAGAGGGAGTCCCGGGCTGAGAGCGAAGTTGAGGGAGTCCTGGGCTGAGAGCCCGGGCTCGGCCAAGCAACTGCGTTCTGAAGGACGCCGCGTCGAGCGATTGCTCCCACGGCAACCCGAGCGTACCCTATCTGTGGGCCTTCCCAGGAGCAGCCTTGCTCGACCACGAGCGCATCTCCACCAAAATCAGCAAGTTCCGGCCCTCGCTCACCCTCGAACTGAAGCGGCTGGTCGGCGAGCGCGTCGAGGCGGGGCTGCCGGTGCACGACTTCGGCCTCGGAGAGACCAAGGGCGATCTGGCGCCGCACATCCGCGAAGCTGGTGAGCGCGCGTACCGCGAGGGCCACACGATGTACGGCGATCCGGCGGGTCTACCGGAGGTCCGCAAGGCCGTCCTGCGGTGGCTGGGGCTCGAGCAGCAGTATGGGCCGGAGAACGTTGTCATTACGGCGGGGGCCAAACAGAGTCTCTTCAACATCTTTCTCGCCATCTGCAATCCTGCCGACATCGTGCTGTTCGACGCGGCGCCCTGGGTGAGCTATCAGCCGCTGGCGGTGGCGTCCTACGCCACGCCCATCATGGTGCTGCCGGCGGCGGGTGAGACGCATCGGCTCAAGGTGGGACCGGACGATCTGATTCGTAACCTGCGGATGCGGCCGCACGCGAAGCTCTTCCTGCTCAACAGTCCCGTGAACCCGACGGCGCAACTCTACGCCGCCGAGGAGATCGAGACGCTGCTCCAAATTTGCGTGGCGCACCGGATCTACTTCGTGCTCGATCGACTGTATTGGAAGATCGTGTTCGATGGGGGCACGTTTCCCGAGCCTCGAATCGATGCCGAGACCAAGCCGTGGCTCATCCAGGTGGATGGGCTCTCCAAGAACTTCCGCCGGACGGGCGGACTGCGCATCGGGTGGTCCGTCGCCCCGACCGATGTCTCGCGTGCCATGGTCAACCTGCAGAGCCACTACACGTCGGGCCCGGCCGTTCCGACGCAGCTCTCGGCACGCGCGGCCATCGAGCAGGCGTACGATCCCGAGATGTTGCACGACCTCGAGCTGAAGCGTGACCTCCTGTTGCGCGAGGTGGCGGGGATCCCGCTCGTGAACGTCTGGCCGACGCCCGCGAGCTTCTACTCGTTCTGGGACGTGCGGCAAGCGTTAGGCCGCACGACGCCGTCCGGAGAAGTCCTGCACACTTCGGACGACGTCGCCGCGTACCTGATTCACGAGGGTGGGGTCGTCACCGCGTCGGGGACCGGGTTCATGCAGGACGGGTACCTGCGGCTCTCGTTCGCGACTCCCGACGAGACGATTCGTGCCGGCATGCGGGCGGCGAAGGAGGCGATGGGGCGACTGACGTAGTCGCGGGCCCGTCGCCGGCCGAACCGGCGTCGTTTCGATTATGTGGTTCTGCGGGAGCGGGCTACTGTACGTCTTCTGGATTGGAGCCTGCTCGTCATGCGGACCTCGCATCCCTACCTTGGAAGCATGCCTGACTCGGTCCCAATGACCGCGGATGAATTGCTGCGCCTCGACCTCCCGAACAAGCACACGGAGCTGGTACGCGGTGTGTTGGTCGTGAGGGAGCCGGCAGGCTATCGGCATGGTGAGGTGGCCCTCTCGATCGCCACGGCCATCGCCAATCACGTGAAGGCGCACGACCTCGGGCACGTGCTGGCAGCCGAGACGGGGTTCAAGCTCGCCACCGATCCGGACACCGTGCGGGCCCCAGATGTGGCCTTCGTCCGCCGCGCGCGTGTCCCGGATCCGCGTCCTGCAGGCTTTGCCGCCCTCGCGCCCGATCTCGTGGTTGAGGTTCTCTCGCGTGACGACCGCCCGGGGGAGGTGCTCGCGAAGGTGGGTGATTGGCTGAACGCCGGCTGCGCGCTCGTGTGGGTCGTCGATCCGAACCGGCGGCTCGCCCGCGTGTACCGAGCCGACGGGAGCGAGTCGCTGATCGACGCAGACGGCGTGTTGGACGGTGAAGACGTCCTGCCGGGGTTCGTCTGTCCGCTCGCCGGGGTCGTCTAGGGTTCCAGCCACGCCGGGGTCCCGATCCGCGACCTCGAGCCGGCCGCCGAACATGCCCGTGTCCCCCACTCCCCAAGCGGTCCTCCGCGACGTGTTCGGCTACGGGACCTTCCGGCCCGGCCAGCAGGAAGTGATCGAGGCCGTGCTCGCGGGCCGAGACTGCATCGCGGTGATGCCGACGGGGGCCGGCAAGTCGCTCACGTTCCAGGTGCCCGCGCGACTGCTTCCCGGCACCGTGCTGGTGCTCTCTCCGCTGATCAGCCTCATGAAGGATCAGGTGGACGCGCTGGCGACCCTTGGCTTCCGTGCCACGGCCATCAACTCGTCGCTCGAGTCCGACGAGTGGCGCCAGCGGGTACGTGGCCTCGAGGACGGCAGGTACGAGCTTGCCTACATCGCGCCGGAAGCGCTCGACGGGCGGCTGCGTGAGCGGCTGCGCGCCTGTCCCATCTCGCTGGTCGTGGTGGACGAGGCACACTGCATATCCCAGTGGGGGCACGACTTCCGGCCCGCCTACCGGCGGCTCGCGGGGCTGCGCGCCGAGCTGGGGGACGTGCCGGTGCTGGCCCTCACGGCCACCGCCACCCGCCGCGTGGCCCGCGACATCATCAGCCAGCTCGGCATGCGGAAGCCCGCGGGATACAAGGGGTCGTTCTTCCGGCCCAATCTCCGCATCGCGTGTCGCAAGAAGGGCGAGGGCGACACGCGGCGCGAGCTGCTCGCACTGATCCGGCGGCATCCGGGCGAGAGCGGCATCGTGTATTGCCTGGCCCGGAAGACGGTGGAGCAGACGGTGGCGTTTCTCCAGCGGGCGGGCATCCGCGCCGCGCCGTATCACGCCGGCCTCGCTGCCGCCGAGCGCATCACGCATCAGGACGCCTTCGCGCGGGACGAGGTGGACGTGATCGTCGCGACCATCGCGTTCGGGATGGGGATCGACAAGTCCAACGTGCGGTTCGTGATTCACCGCGACATGCCGGGCGACATCGAGTCGTGGTACCAGGAGATGGGCCGCGCCGGCCGGGACGGCCTGCCCAGCGACTGCGTGCTGTTCTACTCGTGGGCGGACGTGAAGCTGCGTGAGCGGTTTCTGGACGAGGTGGAGGACGGGGAGCAGCGCCGGGACAAACAGCGGGCCACGACGCAGCTTTACCGGGTGGCTGAGTCGGATGAGTGCCGCCACCGCGCGATCCTCGCACACTTCGATGAGCGGATCGATCGCTGTGGCAGCTCGTGCGACCGGTGCAGCGGTGTCACGGTGCCGGATATGGTTGCCGCTTTCGGCCGGGCGCGGGTCACGTCGCCGGCGGAGTCGCGGAGCGCCGGCGGGCGGCGCCAGCGCGCGCCGGTTGAGGCGAGCGCTCGGGCGGGAACGGACGTCAGCAGTCGGTCTCCGTCCGACCCCCTGTTTCAGCGGTTGCGCGTACTCCGCAAGCAGCTGGCGGATGCGCAGGGTGTGCCGGCCTACATCGTGTTCGGCGACCAGGTGTTGTGGGACATGATCGCGCAGCACCCGACGACGCCCGCCGAGTTGCTCCAGGTGTCGGGAGTGGGTCCGGTCAAGGCGGAGCGGTACGGCGAAGCATTTCTCCGGGCCCTGCGCGAGGGGGACGGTCCAGGGTGATGTTCTGATCGGGTTGTCCGGGCCTCGTCCGCCGGCCACCGATTAGTTGCCGTCGGTGACCGGCGGAGGCAGATTCGACGGACCTCGCACGAGGGCGGCGGTGGGCGACCAACTCGAGATACTCAGACATTGTTGCGCCACCCTCTACCGCGTCGAGCAGGTCGTTGGGCAGGGCGGGATGGCCACGGTCTATCGCGCCCAGGATCTCCGCCACGACCGCACCGTTGCCATCAAGGTCCTGCGCCCCGAGTTGGCGGCCTCGGTTGGGGCCGACCGCTTCCTGCGCGAGATCCGCATCACGGCGCAACTCGATCACCCGCACATCCTTCCCCTGCTCGATTCGGGGAGCGCCGAGGGACTGCTCTACTACGTCATGCCGTTTGTGGACGGTGAGACGCTGCGGGACCGTCTGGAGCGGGAGGGACGACTGCCGGTCGAGGACGCCGTGCAGATTGCACGAGAGGTGGCGGACGCCCTCGATCATGCGCACGCGCGCGGCATCGTTCATCGCGACATCAAGCCCGAGAACGTACTCCTGGCCAGCCGCCACGCCCGCGTGGCGGATTTCGGCATCGCGCGTGCGATCTCGACTGCCGGCACAGGGTTGACCGAGGTGGGTCTGACGCTCGGCACACCGCAGTACATGAGTCCGGAGGTGGCGTCGGGCGAGCAGGCGGATCCCCGGTCGGACATTTACCAGCTCGGATGTCTCCTGTATGAGATGCTCGTGGGAGAGCCACCGTATGCTGGGCCGACCGCGCAGGCGGTCCTGGCCATGCACGTGACGCACGCTGTTCCCTCGGTTGCCGGGCGTCGGCGGGACGTGCCGTCCGCGGTGGACGGGGTCGTCCGGAAGGCCCTCGCGAAGGCGCCGGCGGATCGGTGGCCGAGTGCCACGGCATTTGCGACGGCGCTCGGGGGCGGCGGTGTGGTGGTCCCTTCCCGATCCCGTCGGTGGGTGGCGTGGAGCGCGGCGACGCTGCTCTTGGCGACCGCGGTCGTCGTGGTGATCGCACGCCTGACCGGCGGGGAACCGGATGCGCAGCGCGTGGCTGTGCTCCCGCGGGCCACGGCGGGCGAGGAGACCGCGGGATACTTGGAGGAGGGGCTCGCGGAAGCGCTTGGCATCGAGCTGATGCGCCTGCGTGGCGTCACCGTGGTCGCGCACGAGTCCGCGCGGCGGCTGGAGAACGACGATCCGCAGCGTGCCGCCCACGCGCTGGATGTTGGCCACCTCGTGCTGCTCTCCGCGCGCCGCGGTGAAGGAACGCTGCACGTGACCGTCCGGCTCGTTGACGCACGGGGGAACCAGCAGTGGGCCGAACAGTACGACCGGGAACTGCAGGTCGCGGACGTCGTGGACGTGCAGCGCGATGTGGCGCGGAACGTCGCGCGCTCGCTGGGAGGCGTCCTCGTCCCTTTGCGGATCGCTCCCCAGGCCGATGCCCCGACGACGGACTTTGACGTTTACAACCTGTTCATGCGCGCGCGGTACTTCTGGAAGCGGCGCGGCGCGGAGAACCTGGTGCGGGCGGCCAAGGATCTCGAGCGGGCAATCGCGCTCGATCCGGGGTTCGCGGAAGGGTACGTGGCACTGGCCCAGACGTACTTGCTGTTCCCGGCCTACGGTGTGCTGGAGCCGCCGGCCGATTCCGCGCTCGCGCGGGCCGAGCACCTGGTGGAGGCTGGGCTCGCGCTCGACGCGTCGCTCGGGGAAGGGCATGCCGCACGCGGGCTCCTCCTGGAGCTGCGGCACCACGACTGGCCGGCGGCGCGGCGCGCGTTCACGACGGCGGTGGCGTTGGCACCGGGAGCCGCGACGGTCCACCAGTGGTACGGGGAGCACCTCCTCGTCGCCCGCGAGACCGCAGCGGCCCTCCGCGCCTTGCGGCAGGCCACGACGCTCGATCCCCTGTCGCCGGCTGTCAGCAACGCGCTCGCAATCGGGCTGTACGTGACTGGCGACCACGAGGGCGCTCTCGCGCAGGTGGCGCGGACGGTGGCCGTCGACTCGGCATACCGGGATGCCCATTTCGTCGCGGCCGCGGTGTTCCTCGCGGCCCGAGAGTTCGACTCGGTTGCGGTCGCGCTCGCCCGGACCGGTATTCCGGAGCCGGCGGTGACCGCCATCGTCCAGGCACTCCGCGGCGCCGTCCCGCCGCCGGTTGGGGTGGAAGCCGTGCGGGCACTGGAAGGCCGTGCATGGATGGGGGCGATCGCCGCGATGTACGCCGCCATGGGCGCCCGCGATGACGCGCTGCGAATCATGGCGCAAGCGCTGGCGACCCCGGGTGAGGACCTCACGATCACTTTCGCCCCGCTGCCCGTGTTTCAGGACGTCATGGCGGATCCGCGCTATCGCGCCATGCTTGCGTCCCTCGGGATCACGGTGCCGTCAGGGAGCTGACGGCGGGCTCGGGCGACGTCCCCAACCTGGATCAGGTCGCCCGTCGAATGGCCGCGAGCGATTCCGGATTCTGCAGCGACGACAGGTCGCCGAGGTCGGTCGCACCCAGATGCACCGCCCGGACCAGCCGCCGCACGATCTTGGCGCTGCGGGTCTTGGGGAGATCACCAACGAAGTAGACCGCCTCTGGCCGGTCGATCTTCCCCAAGGCGTCTACGACGGCCTGTCGCAGTTCCTCGCGCAGCGCGTCCTCCGGCTCGACACCCGGTTTCAATACGGCGAAACACACGATCGTCTCGCCCTTGATCTCGTGCGGTACGCCGATGGCCGCGGCCTCGCTCACCTTGCCCGTCCCGATCAACGCGCCCTCGACCTCGGCCGGGCCAATGCGACGCCCGGCCACCTTGAGCGTATCGTCCGCGCGTCCCTGCACAAACCAGAACCCGTCTTCGTCGATCCGCGCCCAGTCGCCGTGGTTCCAGATGTCGGGCCACTTCGACCAGTAGCTCTCGAGGTACCGCGCCGGATCCTGCCACAGGCCGCGCGTCATGGACGGTGCCGGGGCGGTGCAGACGAGATAGCCGACCTCGCCTCGCACCGGCTCGCCCGCCTCGTTCCACACGTCCACCGCCATGCCGAGTCCGGGGCCGACCAGCGTCATAGGCTTCAAGGGATGGACGGGCAGCGGGGACAGAAAGCAGCCGATGATGTCGGTGCCGCCCGAGATGTTGATGATCGGGCAGCGCCCGCCACCCACGTCTTCGAAGCACCACATCCACGACGCTTCGTCCCACGGCTCCCCGGTCGACCCGAGAATGCGCAGCGCCGAGAGATCGAAATCGGCGGTCGGGGATCTGCCCTGCCGCATCGCCATGCGTACGGCGGTGGGAGAGATGCCGAAGACCGTGACGCGCTGCTCGGCCAGCAGCGACCAGAGCCGTGTCGGTACGGGCCAGTCGAACGCGCCGTCGTACAGCACTACGGTCGCTCCGTGGAACAGGCCGCCCATGATGGTCCACGGTCCCATCATCCACCCGATGTCGGTGAGCCAGAAGAAGCGGTCGTCCGGCTTGAGATCGAACGCGTAGCCGGTCTCCTTCGCGACCTGCACTAGCGTGCCGGCGTGGCTGTGTACCGTGCCTTTGGGGCGGCCCGTCGTGCCGGACGTATAGAGGATGAGGGCGGGGTCCATCGCGCCACGAAACGTGATGGTCGTGTCCGTGCCCGAGGCCAGGAAGTCGTCCCACGCGACGTCCCGCTCTGCGTGCCACGGCACGTCGTCCGCGCCGGTCCGCACGACGACCACCCGCGAGACGCTCGGCGCCGCGGCCACGGCGGCGTCCGCCTGTGCCTTGACCGGGACGACGGCGCCGCGCCGGTGCGCGACGTCGGCAGTGAACAGCAGGCGTGCTTCCGCGTGGCGCAGGCGCTCGGCCAGCGCGGGCGCCGCGTATCCGGAGAAGACGGGCACGAAAACGGCTCCCACCTGGAATGTCGCGAGCATCTGGATCACGACCTCGGCCGTCATCGGCATGTAGGCGCCGATCCGGTCGCCGGCGTTGATACCCGCCGCGCGCAGACCGGCGGCGCAGCGTCCTACGGCGGTCGCGAGTTCGCGGTACGTGTACATGGTCCGCGTTCCATCTTCCCGCTCCGCGATGAGCGCGGTGCGCTGTCCGTGGCCGGCGGCCACGTGCCGGTCGAGACAGTTGGCCGCGATGTTGAGGGTGCCGCCCACGAACCAGTCGGTCCAGGGAATGCCGGCCGACGTATCACGCACCGTGTGGTACGGCTCCACGAACGCGATACCGAGGTCGCGGACGACGGCGTCCCAGAACCACGTGGGATCGGCCACCGAACGCGCCTGCAGCGCATCGACCGAGGGAATCCCGTGGCGCCGCATCAGGCGCGTGACGTTGGCGTCGGCGACCAGGGCGGCCGGCGGGTGCCAGATGATGCCGGGCATAGGGGCAAGGTTCCGCCGGGGGCGGGGCGGGGCAAGGGCTCGGCCGTGGCTCCGGACCCGACGCCAAACGCCATCGGCACCTGGAGTCGTCAGGGACCGGTACTGCCACAGAGCTCGACCAGCCTGCCATCCTTCAGGCGGACACCAAGCGTATGCTCCTCGTCCCACGTGACGTTCAACCGCACCTCGACGGGGAACGCGCGGCGAGACGGGTCGATGTCAACGAGCACCGAGTGCACGTGTGCCCAGACGTCCTCGGCCCGCGGGATCTCGGGGTACGACTCGATCATGCCCGCCATGGCTCCGCTCTGCCAGGCCTCCCGCCCGGGCTCGTAGTGCTCGAACAACGCGGCGGCGACCTGCGCCTCGAGGCGGGCGTATTCGTCCGGCAGGGATGCGGCGAGTG
>JAOUDR010000726.1 GCA_029859185.1 Gemmatimonadota bacterium | reverse complement strand
GCCACAAACGGACCGCCCGCCGCGAGCTTTCCCTCGCCGCGGGTGATGGCGGCCTCATAGAGCGCCGCGGTGCGGAGATTCCAGTGCACGGTCCCGGAGGGTTTCAGTCCCGGGGCGATGGTCTGAGGTGCAGTCGTCGTCATGTCGGTTCGTCCTTCGGCTGTTCGACCGAGTCGTCGCGAACGGGGCCGGTCCTTGCCGACCGGGTGAGGTCGGGAATTCTAACACATCGGACGGGGGCTCCGAGGGCGCGATGGGCTAGCGGTCGGGTGGGAGACGGACCGAGACGGGCGAGTGGTAGAGATGGGTGAACGTGGCTACGTCCCGGGGGGAGAGGCCCGCCGGGTTCGGGCGAGCGTGCATGAGGTCCTGTGGGTCGTCGCTGTGGAGGAACAGGCCCAAGGTGTGGCCGAGCTCGTGGACGGCGACGAGCGCGAAGCACTCCCGCACGCTACTGCCGTCCACCCCAAGGCGCGCGTTCAGCGTGACGATGAACGGGAGCGTGATGGTGGTATCCAACTCCACGCCGATGTTGGTGGCACCGCCACAGTTCACCGGGCTCTCGGGCACCGAGGCGAAGGGGGTGCCGGTGCGCACCAGAACGTCGGCCACCGTGGAGTCCGCGACCAGGACGCCATCGAACTCGCCGTACAGTGCCGTGCTCTTCCACTGCGCGATCGCCGATTGCACGATCTGCTCCATGTCCATGTCGGCTTCGACCCAGAAACGCACGGGCAGGCTCGCGACCGGCCAGTGGAAGGAGAGGATCGGACCATCTTCGAGTCGGATGGCGTAGTCGTATGGTGCCGGGCGCTCGGGTGGAGTGGCGCCGTCGCACCCGACGAGCAGCGCGGTCGCGAGTCCAACGACGCTGGCGTGCTTCATGATTCCCCCGGCGGCCGCACGGTTGGTGCCGTATGGTAGAGCACCTCCGCGGTGACCCGATCGCCCGGTGACGGGGTGCGGACGCGCGGGTTCGGGTGCATGAGGTCGAGCTCGTTGCTGCTGTGACCGAACAGGCCGATGGTATGGCCGATCTCATGGACTGTCACCCGCTCGAGGCAGTTCACGACGTCTTGATCGGAGTACCGGACGTCCCACCCGACGGTGATCTCGAAGGGACCCGAAACTACGTCGTCCGAAAGTTCGAAGGACGTCACGCCATCGCAGGCACCGATCGCCGGCGGTTCGTTGTTCGGCGTCCCGGACGGGGGAGTGGTCGGCGCGACACGGATCAGGACATCGGCGTCGGCCGGGTCGCTCACGATGACCCCGCGGTACTCCCCGTAGACGAACTGTCGTCCCCACTCGCCGAGTCCCTCCTGGGCGAAGTTGGCCACGATCCCGGCGTCGGGTGCCACCCAGTAGCGGACGGGGAGGCGGTCGGGCTGCCAACGGAACACGAGTCCGGTCTCGTACAGGTCGAACGTGTAGGCCGCCTGCCGGACGGGTGCCGCGGCCTCGACACACGCGACGAGCATCAACGCCACCAGCGCGAGCGGTATGTGTTTCATGGGATCGGGTCGGCGCCGAATCGGCGGAAGAGGGTAATGCCCAGCGCAATCCGGTGCACGACCGTCTCGCCGGTAAACCCCCGGCTCTTCAGCGCGTTGGTCGTGAAGCGGTGGAGGTCGTAGCGGAGCTGGAGCGTGCCCGTGAGCCGGTCGCCCAGCGCGCGCGCGGCGGTGATCCCGAGGCCGAGCACGGGTGTGACGGGCGCGCCGTCGCTGAAGAGCGTGCTCTCGGTCTCGCTGGGAGCGTAGATCAGGGCGCCGAGGCGGGCCTCGCCCGCCAGCCACGGGGTGACGGCGGCCTGCAGCACGACGGCGGGCGCCCACAGCGTGAGGCCCGTGATCTTGGTGGACGTCGCCTCCCCCCGCGCCATCAGGCTGGAGTGACTCACCGACAACTCGCCGGCCACGCGGTATCGCCCCCCGAGCGGCGTCTCGATCCGAAGGCCGATCTGCGGGGCTGCCTGCGGCCGCACGCTCACGACCTCGACGATCGAGTCCCGTACGAGGTTGCTCGAGCCCACGACGCCGAGTCCGACCCCCACCGAGACCTGGG
>JAOUDR010000724.1 GCA_029859185.1 Gemmatimonadota bacterium | reverse complement strand
CTACGAGCCCACCCAGCACGAGCGCCACACGAACAAACGTTCGACCGGCCTCATGGCGCTGCGGGACGACCGACAGACCCAGGATCGTGCGGCGCGGTTGCTGTCGCAGCGGCCCGCGCGGCGGCCGCTGATACGTGGCGGTTCCCTGCACCAGGTCGCCGAGGTCGAGGATGGCACTGATGGACGCCGTCACTCGGCTCACCGACATGTCGGCCGGCGGATCGATGTCACGCAGCAACGCAAACGCCTCGTTGATCCGCTGCAGGTTCTTGCCCGCCTTCTCCCGCAGTCGCTCGTTCTCGGGGAAACGATCCGGGTGCCAGACCTGTGCGAGGTCGCGGTGTGCCTGCTTGACCGCGTCGCGCGACGCCCCGGGCTTGAGGCCGAGGGTGCGGTAGGCACGGTAGAAACGGGGATCCATGGGGGGAAGATAGGCGGACGGGAGGACGGGCGGTCGTGGGCGGTCGAGGCGGACGAGGCGGACGAGGCGGACGAGGCGGTCGAAGGCGGGCATGCCCTCACGCGCCCTCACGCGCCCCCACGCGCCCGTCGTCGCGCTATCTTCGGCCCTCACCTTTT
Organism: Gemmatimonadota bacterium; assembly: GCA_029859185.1. GTDB lineage: Bacteria > Gemmatimonadota > Gemmatimonadetes > Gemmatimonadales > GWC2-71-9 > JAOTWJ01. The sequence continues at coordinate 1,492 of JAOUDR010000724.1, read as the reverse complement.
TCGGAGCATCCGATGGCAATCGCCCAGTCCCTGCTGCCCGAATACGATCAAGAGATGGCCACCACGCGCCGCATGTTGGAGCGGGTGCCAATGGAGAAGGCGTCCTGGAAGCCCCATGACAAGTCGATGCCGATCGGGAGGCTGGCCTCGCACCTCGCCGAGCTTCCGCAGTGGGCCGTGAACGCGTGCACGGCGGACGAGCTCGATTTCATGGCGGGGGGCAAGCCGTCCGTACCGGTGATCTTCGACTCGCGACAGACGCTGCTGGCCAAGTTCGACGAGCACGCCAAGCTCGGTCGGGACGCCATCGCAGCCACCAGTGACGCGACGTTCATGGAGCAGTGGACGCTCAAGGCCAATGGGGAGGCGATCTTCTCGATGCCGAAGGTGGCGGTGGTCCGGAGCATGGTGATGAACCACATGATTCACCACCGGGGACAGCTGTCGGTGTTCCTGCGGCTACTCGACGTGCCGGTGCCGCGGACGTATGGGCCGAGTGCGGACGAAAACTAGGATGGGCGCGACGGGCACGTGAGGGCACGTGAGGGCACGATAGGTTCGTGGTGCTCATCGCGCCCTCACGCGCCCATCGCGCCCATCCTCTCTATCGCCCGCCGGCCGGCAGATTCTCCAACAGATACCGCGTCAGCAGTCCGTAGACGTGCCGGGTCGTGCCGCGGCCCTCGAAGATGCCGTGGGATCGATTGGGATACGCCATCATCGTGAAGTGCTTGCCGTGCTCGATCAGCTTGTTGATCAGCGCTTCGGTTCCCTGGTAGTGCACGTTGTCGTCCCCGGTGCCGTGCACGACGAGCAGGTTGCCCTCGAGTTGGTGCGCGAAGGTGAGGGGTGATCCCTGCTCGTAGGCCTCGGGACTGAGCGCCGGGTGCCCCATGTACCGCTCTTGATAGATCGTGTCGTAATAGTGCATGTCGGGCACCGGCGCCACCGACATGCCGGTGTGATAGATGTTGGGGTAGCGGAACATCGCGTTCAGCGTGCTCGACCCGCCGCCGCTCCAGCCCCAGATGCCGATCCGGGTCTTGTCGACGAACGGGAAGCTGTCGACCACCGCGAGCACACCCATCGCCTGATCCCGGGAGTTGATCCGACCCAACTTCTGGTAGATCACCTTGCGCCAGGCCCGCCCGCGCGGCGCGGGGGTGCCCCGGTTGTCGAGCGACATCACGAGGTAGCCCTGATCGGCCAGGTACTGGTGCCAGATCATCTGGTTCCCGCCCCACGCGTCGGTCACCGTTTGCGCCGCCGGCTCGCCGTAGACGTGGAACAGCACCGGGTACTTCTTGGACGGATCGAAGTCCCGGGGCTTCTGCATCCATCCGTCCATCACGACGCCATCCACGGTCTTCACCCGGAAGAACTCGGTCTTCCGCGGCTTGAGCCGGGCGACCTTGTCGCGCAGCTCCGCGTTGTCGTTCAGCGTCCGGATCACCTCGTGGTCCGGCAGGGAGACGATCGTGGAGACCGTGGG
>JAOUDR010000725.1 GCA_029859185.1 Gemmatimonadota bacterium | reverse complement strand
ATCCACACCGTCGCAGTGGTCTGACCAACCCGGCCCCACGATCTCCCAGAGATCCGCGCTCGCGTAAATCGCCACGTACTGATCCTCCGCGGACCGCTGCCTGATGACGTGGGACGGGTTCTCGATCCATTGCACCGCGACGGTGTCGATCCCCTCGCTGGTGCCGCCTGCGACGCACCACAGGTCGTTGGTGACATCAAGCGGGTGAAACGCCGCCCGGTTGCGGGAGGGGTCGGTCGTGATGGTCCAGTAGCCCTCGTTGTACCAGCGATAGACCACCGGCCCGTCCTTCGGGTTGTTCATGAAGTCGAGTTGCGGAGCACCGGTGAGGGCGCTTTCGGTTGGCGCTGGGGTGTCCGTGCAGCCCGCCACCACGCTGACCGCGACGATAGCGCCGCCCACGAGAGTGCGAACGCGCATGACTACCTCCTGGCTCGGGTGACTGCCGCTCCCAGGAACATTCCCAACATCTACGGTCCGGATTCCCCGCCAGCGGCATTGGCTAACCCGTGTTGGGGCGCCTATGATAGCAGCAGGCTCTCTTCCGGATTCCGCCCGCGTGTCGACTGCGCCAACGCCGGACCGCGCAACGCCCTACGCGCTCCATCTGTTCGGGGGCATCCGACTGGTGGGACCTGCCGGGCCGGTCGAGGGGCGTGCGTCACAGCGGCGTCAGCTGGCTGTCCTGGCTGTCCTCGCGGTTTCAGGGCAGCACGGTGTCACCCGGGACCGCCTGCTCGGCCTGCTTTGGGGCGACACGTCCGAGCGCCAAGCCCGCCACCATCTCTCCGACGCGCTGTACTTCCTCCACCACGAACTGGGCGCCGAGGCGCTCGTTGAAGCCGGTGGCAGCCTCAGCCTGAATCGCGCCGTGGTGTGGAGCGACGCGGCGGCCTTCGATGCCGCCATCGGCCGCGGCGAGGCGGAAGCCGCGGTCGGGCTGTACGTCGGGCCGCTGCTCGAAGGCTTCTACCTCAACGGCGCGCGCTCCTTCAATGAGTGGGTCGAGGGTGAGCGCCAGCGGTACGCCATCACCTGTGAGGAGACGCTTGAGGCCCTGGCCCGGGCCGCAGCAGGCGTCGGGGACTTCGCGCAGGCGACCGGGTGGTGGCAACGCCTCGTCGCCCTCGATCCCTACAACTCGCGAGCGGTCCTCGCTCTGATGCAGGCGCGCGTGAGCGCCGGAGATCCTGCGAATGCGCTGCTGCACCTGAGCCTCCATACCGGCGTGCTGCGGGAACAACTCGGCATTGAGCCCGATCCAGAACTCGTGGCGTACGGCGAGCGGCTGCAACGCGAACTGCGCGTGCAGAGTGATGCAAGCGTCTCCCGCGTGGCTGGTCCTTCGAACGGGCCGCCTGTTGCACTAGGATCGCATTCGGATCGCGCGCCACCCTCGCCACAGACCCGAACACTGTCTTGGCATCGTCACCCCTGGGTGTGGGCCGCCGTGGTCCTCGTCGTCGCGGTGGGGGGCTGGATTTCACATGCGGTGTCCCGCGCAGAACGACACGGCACCGGCATCAATCCGTCGGTCTACGCTGTCCTCCCCTTCGACGTCGCGGGAGCGGACGACTCCTTGGTCGACGTCTTTGCCATGGATATCCCACGGTTCTTCGCTGGCATCGGCGGTCGGGACGGGGTCATCCGGGCGGCGGATTTCGAAACCGTGATGCCGGCGTGGGAGCGTGAACGCGATCGTGAAGGTGGACATCTCACCCGTGACGGCCAGCTCGCCGTGGCCCGTTTCGTCGGTGCGGGGCGAGTGGTGTCGGGACGTCTGCTGATTGGCGACGGCCGAGTGGTGATCGAGGCGAGCGTGATCACGAGCCCCGGGGGACGGACCGTCACAACCCAGCGCGTGGAAGGCGTGTGGACCGACCGCACGGCACTGGTCGATCAACTCGTGCTGAAGCTGCTGGTCGCAGAATTCGGCGACATGGGCGAGTTCCCCCGGCTCGGCAACCACGACCGCCAGGCGGTCTATCTCTATCTCGAGGGGTTGAGACTGATCGCGGACTTCCGGTTGCGGGAAGCCCAGCAACAGTTTCGCGCCGCTCTCGCGCTCGAC
>JAOUDR010000096.1 GCA_029859185.1 Gemmatimonadota bacterium | reverse complement strand
TGAGTCCGGCACGCCCGGGATGTAGGCGATCATCCGTCGCATCACGGGGATCCACCCCTGCGCGGCGACACGCCGGGCGGCGTCGTCAAAATCCCAGGGCCGCGCGATGTGCCGGTTGGAGAGGAGTAATCCGTCCTCGCTCACCACGAATCCAGTGCCCGTGAACAGCGCTTCGAGGATGGGGGCTCGCTCGTCCGTGGTGATCAGCGGCTCCCCGCCAGGCCCGCGAACCGGCGCTCCACCGGGCCCGACCACCACGCGCAGCGGCGCCCCGGACTGCGGATCGACGAAGCCCCACGATCCCTGGATGAACACGGTCGACCGTGCCGCGGCGGCAAAGACGAGCCGTGCGGCGGCACTCTGGCCCTCGAGTTCCCGCACACGCCGCGCCGTCTCCGAGACATCCGTCTGCATTTCTTCCAACGCGCGCACCAGCTCTTCCGCCGTGCCGGGGTTCTCACGACCGCGCTCGAGCAGTTCGGCCAGGCCCGCGACGCGCTCCTGCAGCCGTCGCTCGATCTGGACCGTCCGGTAGCCGATCAGGCCGGCCAGTCCGAGCCCAACGGCCACAACGCCCAGCGCGGAAATCCGGACGCTCCAGGCACCCTGGGTAAGGATCTGACCGGGGAGCGAGCGCGCGACCGCAAACCACCGACTCCACCACCTGCGTCGTGCGCGTCGGGCGCACTCCAGACAATCGCGGAGCACGTCGCGGAGCGGCTTCCCGCTGGCGCCGGCCGGATACGTCCGAAGCCGGAGCACCGGTCCACCACGCCCGATCTCCAGGATGTCGCCCGAGACGAGCAGGTGCTGATCGGAGGGCTCGCCGTTGACCAGGATTTCCTTCCCGGGCGCCGTGTCGAGCTCGAACTCGCGCCCCACCCGTCGAATGAAGCCGTATTCCTCCGGGGGGACCTCACCCGCCGCGCGCGTGAGCGGGATTTCCGCACCCGGGAATGACCCGACTCGCAGGTAGTCGCCCTGCGGCCACACCGCGGTGCCGGCGCGCCGGCCGGTGAGGTACACCACCGCGAGCGCCAACGGTCCGTTGCTCACGTCGCGCTCGGAGTCCGGCAGGGTCGCCATGTGAAAGAAGGTACGTCCACGGTCGGTCGAGCGCCTCGGGCGGATGCGCTGATCGGGATCGCGACCAGCACGCGCCTCGGCTTGCTCCTCGTGGAGGCAGCGAGGATATTCCCGAGTCCCTGACCGAGGTCACGACCACCCCATGCAGCGGTTTCCCGCGTTCGATCCGCCCGAATACGTCCAATGGCAGGCGGATCCGGACCTCGTGCACGAGTTCGATGCCACGTGGCAGCGGGATCCCGAGCGCGCGGGAGCCGTTTCCGCGCTCGACGACGACAGGCTCCTGGGGCTGTATGCCGGGATGCTGCGTGCGCGGCTCCACGACGTGATGCTCAAGCGCTGGGTACGGCAAGGCGTCATCAGCAAGGCCTGGCTCGGGACCGGCGAGGAGGCAACCACGGTGGGGCCGGTCCACGCGCTCGACCGCACGCTCGATCTGGTGGCGCCGATGATCCGCAACGCCGGCGCGTGCTGCGAGATGGGGATGTCCATCGCGGCCATGCTCCGCGGATACCTCGGCACCGAGGACTCGCCCTCCCGGGGACGGGACGGTCACGTAGGCGACTTCAGCCAGCGGATCCTGCAGCCGATCTCCAACATCGGGAACATGCCCCCGGTGGCCGCGGGAATCGCCCTTGCTTCCAAACTGCGGGATGAGCGCCGGGTCGTGCTCACGTGGGTGGGTGATGGATCGGTGAACGTTGGCGCGACGCACGAGGCGTTCAACTTCGCCGCGGTGCAACGTCTCCCGATCATCTTCTTGATCCAGAACAACCAGGTGGCGCTCGGAACGCGCGTCACCGCGCACCGCCTGGCGGACGGTTTCGCCGACCTGCACAGCGCGTATGGCTGCGCCGGCGGGTCGTTTGACGGGAACAACGTGCTCGACGCGTTCGGGGCTACGGCCCTTGCCGCCGAGCGGTGCCGGCGCGGTGAGGGTCCGGTCATCCTCGACGCCACCACCTTCCGGATGGGGGGACACGCGACCCACGACGAGCAAGAAGCCCGACACGTCCTTCCGGCGGAGTTGTTCGTCTATTGGGGCGCACGCGACCCCATCGGTCTCTACGAGGAGTGGCTCAAGGGTCGCGGTACCGACGCGGGACGACTCGAGGAGATCGAGACGGCCGTGACGGCGGAGGTCGAGCGCGGCGCGGAGGAGGCACTCGCCAGCAGAAAGACGAGCGTGCCGATCGGGGAGACTGCGGCGGGTGGTGTGTATGCGGACTGAGCGGAGGGGAGGGAGGAGTGGCAGAGGGCTCCTTCCCGTTGTGCCACTCCTCCCACTCCTCCTCGCCGGCTGCGTGCCCGACTCTCCGCGCGGAGTTGATTCGGGAGCCGCCGCCGACTCGCTCTACGTCATGCAGCGCCTCGGTGGCAACGCGCTCGTGGTCCGGCGCGGGTTCCGGGTGGCGGTGTTTGCCGACGAGCTCGATGGCGTTCGGATGATGGCCCGAGGGCCCGACGGCGCGGTGTACGCGTCGCTCTCCCGCCTGGGCCGTGTCGTGGCGTTGCCCGATGCCGATGCGGACGGGCGGGCGGACCGCGTCAGGCCCGTCGTGGACGGGCTGCGTGGTCCCCACGGCCTCGCCTTCCGCGGCGACACCCTGTACATCGCCGAAGAGCACCGCGTGATCCGACTGGTGCCACCGGATGATCGACTCGAAGTGGTCGTTGATGGGCTGCCGACCGGTGGCAACCACACGTCCCGGACGATCCATCTGCTCGACGACACCCTGTTGGTCTCGATCGGCTCGAGCTGCAACCTCTGCGATGAGCGTGATCCCCGACGCGCCGCGATCGTCCGGTACGATCTGGATGGATCGGGCGAAAGCCTCTACGCCACCGGTCTACGGAACGCGGTGGGTTTGGCGCGAGACCCCGTGACCGGCGCCCTGTGGGCCACGAACAACGACCGTGACCGTTTGGGGGACGATCTGCCGCCCGACCGGGTGAACGTCATCGCATCGGGTGGGTGGTATGGCTGGCCGCAGTGCTACCTGCCCGGCACGCCCAATCCCGAGTACGCGGAAACCGCGACCCGCTGTGGCGAGGCCATCGGGCCCATTGTGACATTCCCAGCGCACAGTGCGCCACTCGGCCTCGCCTTCTACACCGGCGCGCGATTCCCGGAAGAGTTCCGCGGCGACCTGTACGTCGCCCTCCACGGATCGTGGGATCGGTCGTTCCCGACGGGCTACAAGGTCGTTCGGGTGCCGCTGAACGACGGTGAACCCGCGGGCGAGCCGGAGGATTTCGTGGCGGGATGGCAGGTTGGACGGCGTTGGTGGGGACGGCCGGTAGACGTGATCGTGGCTCCCGATGGCGCCTTGCTCATCTCCGACGACTTCGCTGACCAGATCTACCGTGTGTGGTGGATCGGAGACCAGCCGGCACCCTGATCGCGTCCCGCCCCAGCACCGGACGACTCGATCGGTTCGACATGTTCCAACGCACAGGGAGGACACAATGATTGCGCGCATCACGTCACTGGCGGCGATCGGGCTCGTGGTGGCCGCCGCCGTTCCCGTCTCACGTCCCGCGGACATCCACGGGGAGTGGGTGAAGTACGCGGGTGCCGGCGGGGACTCCGTCCTCGCCTACCTGGCCTTCCCCGAGCGGCCGGACCCGGCGCCGGCAGTGATCGTGATTCACGAGAACCGCGGGATGACGGACTGGATCCAGACCGTAGCGGACAGCCTGGCGACGGCCGGGTTCGTGGCCATCGCTCCCGACTTGCTCTCGCGCCGCGGTGGAACAGCCGCGCAGGACGACGTGCGGCGAGCCCTGAGCGGGCTCCCGCCGGACTCCATCACCACCGACTTGGATGCCACGTACACGTTCCTTCGCACCGTGCAGGCCGTCCGCGCAGATGCAGTGGGCGTGGTGGGGTTTTGCTGGGGCGGTTCGCAGAGCTTCCGGTACGCGACCAACAATCCGGCTCTCAGGGCCGCGGTCGTCTGCTATGGGAGCGGTCCCAACGCCGCGGACGTGACCAGGATCGGCGCGCCCGTCTTCGGCGTCTATGGCCAAAACGACGCGCGGATCAACGCGGGCATTCCCGAGACAGAGCAGGCGATGGCCGCTGCTGGGAAGACGTACATGAAGACGATCTATCCGGGTGCGGGCCACGCCTTTCTGCGCACCAGGGAACCTGCCGAGAGCGCGGCGGCGGCGTGGCGAGATATCGTGGGGTTCTTGGAGAAAGAACTCGGGAGGTAGGCGTCCGGTCAGACGGCGAGACGGCAAGACGGCGAGACGGCAAGCAGTTTGGAGGTCTGAGGGGAAAGCAGAGGTGCCATCGGGGACCAGACCCGGATGGCACCTCCCTTTCTCCCCAAGCCTCGACGTCCGCTTGCCGTCTCGCCGTCTCGCCGTCTCGCCTTCTACCCTACCACCTCACGCCCGCCACCTACCGCCTACTACCTCGCGTACGTGACAAGCCCCACGACCGCATCCCACGTCGGTCCCGTGAGGAATGCCAGCACGATGATGAGCACGACGGGCGCGACATAGCGCACGAGGGAGGCCCAGACGCGTCGCATACCGGCGTTCGGCATTCCCTTGGCGAGTTCCGCATCCGCCGCGGGCAGCAGGCGGTAGCCAACGAGGAAGGCGGTGAACAGGCCACCAACCATGAGCAGGAACTGACCTACCAGTGCGTCGAGGTTGCCGAGGAACGTGGTGTTGAACGCCGCGGGGAGGCCGAGAACCGCAATCACGAATCCCGCGAAGATCGCCGCGTCACGGCGACGCATGTGCAAGCCGTCCACGAGCGCGGCGACCACGACCTCGAGCAGAGAGATGGCCGAGGTGAGTGCCGCGAACAACAGCATCACGAAGAACGCCGTGTCTACGTAGTCTCCGGCGCGTCCCAACTGATCGAAGCCCGCGGGCAAGGCGATGAACAGAGCGCCGACCGTGCTCTCCCCGACCTGATCCAGCAATCCGAAACTGAAGATCACCGGGAAGACGACCAGCCCCGAGGTGAACGCCACCCCGAAATCCGAGAGGGCGACCGTCACTGCCTCGCGGGCGAGATTCTCCTTGGACTGGAGATACGACGCGTACGTCATGAGCGCGCCCATACCCAGGCTCAGCGAGAAGAACGACTGGCCGGCGGCGGCGGTCAGGATGTCGCGGTCGAGCAGCTTGCTCACGTCGGGGCGCAGGTAGTACGCGTATCCGCCCGCCCCGTTCGGCAGCGTGACGGCCCAGATCGCGAGGCTGATGAGGATGAGAAACATGAGCGGCATCATGATCAGATTGGCCCGCTCGAGCCCGCCCTTTACTCCCCCTGCCACGACGGTAATCGTGAGGATCATGAACACGAGGTGATAGAGCGCGGCATCGACGCCCTGTGAGACCTCGCCGAAGTAGGCGCCGGTGTCCGACGGGATCGCGTTCCGGATGGCGTCGATGGCGTAGCGCATCGTCCAACCGGCGATGACGGAGTAGTACGCGAGAATCCCAAGTCCACACAGCACGAACAGCCAGCCGAGCGGTGCCCACGCGGGGCCGCCGAGGCGTCGCACGGCACGGGCCGGGGATTCCTGGGCGAGTCGTCCGATGATGAACTCCGAGGTCATCAACGGGATCCCGACCAGGGCTACGATCGCCAGGTACACGAGTACGAACGCGGCGCCACCACCCTCGGAGGCCTTGTATGCGAACCGCCACATGTTGCCGAGGCCCACGGCCGAGCCGACGGCGGCGAGGATGAAACCGGCGCGGGTGCCCCATGCGTCGCGCGGGGACGTCGATCCTGTCACGGAAGCTCTCCGGATGCTGGGTCGTGAATGGTAGCCCCATCCGTGTCCGTTTGCACCTCGACGCGGATCGCGTCCCACGCAGCGCGACGGACCTGCGTCGTTGCCGCGTCGCCCGGCTGCCATTGCCCGCCGGCAACGCGTTCGAGGGTGAGCAGGATGAGTCGCAGCCAGACTTCGGTCCAGAGGTCTGCCCCACCGCGTCGGACGTGGCCCGCGGCCTTCCCGCCCGCCATGGCCTGCTCGATCTGACCACGCAGGTCACGGAGCGCGGCCCGGCTGCGCTCGTCCAGCAGGCGTGTCAACGTCTGGTCGAAGACGAGCCGGACGAGCGCGGGATTCGCGGCGGCGATCGCGGTCCATCGCGTCGCAATGCCGTCGAGCCGCTCCCGGCAGGGCTGTATTGGGTCCGACGCCTTCACGGGCTCGAGAAACGCGCGGACGCCGGCGCGGAAGACCTCGTTGAGGAGATCCTCCTTGCTCGGGAAGTGGCGGTAGATGGTGCCCTCGGCCACCCCGGCCCGGGCCGCGATGAGCGGCGTCGTGGTCTCGTGGTAGCCGCGGGTCGTGAACAGGTCCAGCGCCGCGCGGGCAAGCCGGTCGCGGGTCTGGCTCGAAGAGCGCGGGTGTCGCGTGGGAGCGCGCGGCGGAAGGTCGGGTGGGGTCAAGGCGTGCACACGATACACCCCCAGCCGATGGGTCTCAAGTGCCCGTTCCGGGGATTGGACGGGTCGTCTATCTTTCGCGCCCCGATCACTCGGACGACAACGGAGCAAACCACATGCGGATGCTGGTGTTAGGTGGTGGGTTGCAGGGTTCGGCCTGCGCGTGGGATCTGCTGCGAACGACCGATGCCGAGGTAACCCTCGCCGACGCGCGACCGGAGACCCTCCCTGCCCTTCTCGATCAGGATCGCGGCGCGCGCCTGCGTGTGGCGAAGGTCGATGCTCGTGATGCCGGCGCGGTGCGGGCGCTCATGGAGGGCCACGTGGCGGCCATGAGTGCGCTGCCCTACTACCTCAACGGCGCGTTGGCGCGTATCGCCGTGGATATCGGTGTGCACTTTGCGGACCTCGGCGGCAACACGGCGATCGTTCGGGAGCAGCAGCAACTCGACGCGCGGGCGCGCGAACGCGGTGTGTCCATCATGCCCGACTGTGGTCTGGCACCCGGCATGGTGAACATCCTCGCCGCCGAGGGCATCCGGCGGCTCGACACGGTCGAGACGGTGCGGTGCTACGTGGGAGGGCTCCCGCAGCATCCCCAGCCACCCCTCAACTACACGCTGGTGTACTCACTCGAAGGAGTGCTGGATTACTACACGGCCCCTTCGTGGATTCTGCGTGACGGTCGCCCGGTCAGCGTCGAGGCCCTATCCGAAATCGAGACGGTGCACTTCCCGGAACCCACAGGGAACCTCGAAGCGTTCCACACGGCGGGAGGGATCTCGACGATGCCGTGGGACTTCGAGGGACGCATTCCGGAGATGGAGTACAAGACGCTGCGCTATCCGGGCCACGCGGAGATCATCAAGGCGATCCGGGAGCTCGGGTTGCTCGACGTTGCCGAGGTGAATGTCGGCGGCGTTACCATCCGGCCACGCGATCTGTTCGTCGCGCTGGCCGACCGCAAGCTCCGGCAGCCCGAGGTTCGGGACCTCGTGGCCTTGCGAGTCGTCGTGACGGGCACGCGAGGTGGAAGGGCGTCCACCGTCAGTTTTTCCCTGCTCGATCGCTACGACGAGCAGCACGGAATTGGCGCGATGATGCGGACGACGGGATACTCGCTCTCGATCACCGGGCAGCTCCAGGTGGCGGGCCACGTCAGACGTCCGGGCGTGACGACCGCCTACGAAGGCATGCCGTTCGATCGCTACATCGAGGGACTGGCGGAGCGTGGCGTGATCGTCCACGAAGCCGTCACTTGAATCGCACGCCGTCGCCCGGGGCCCTGGACTTCGCGCAACTGTGGAACGAAGCGTTGCCCTACGCGCGGTTCGTGACCGAAGCGGAGAAGAACCGACGGCTCTGGGCCGATGTCTACCGGCTGGCGCGGCTGCCGGATTGGGCCATCGCATGGGCCGAGCCACGCCGAATCCCGATCCGCATGCTCGTGATTGCCGAAGACTGGTGTGGGGATGCCGTGAACACGCTGCCCATCCTGGCAAAGTTCGCGGATGTGATGGGTGCCGTGGAGGTGCGCGTGCTGCGGCGGGACGAATACCCCTCGGTCATGGACCGGTACCTGACGGCCGGGACGCGCTCGATTCCCATCGTCATTGCGCTGGATGCGGACTCCAGCGAGATGGGCGCGTGGGGGCCGCGTCCCTCGCCCCTGCAGGAGTGGGTGCGCGCCCACAAGGACACGATGACCAAGGAAGACCGGTACCGTGAGGTACGGCGCTGGTATGCCAAAGACCGGGGCGCCACCACGCTGCGTGAGGTGTTGGCACTCGTTCCCTAGGGTAGCGCTACGTCGCGGCGTATCCTCGCGGCCGCCCATGACCGCCCATGACCGCCCATGACCGCCCTCGACCGCCCTAAAACGGCCACCGGTAGTGCACGAGCAGGTTCAACCCGTCGGGGCCGACGGCGGAGGAGAGCCCCAGGACGGCGGTTTCCGACGCGAAATGGATGAGGA
>JAOUDR010000723.1 GCA_029859185.1 Gemmatimonadota bacterium | reverse complement strand
GATTGCCCTGGTCGCGGTGAACGAATGCCGCTGCACGGTCGAGTTCGGAGTCCGGGCCGCCGGCGCCGACGGGCGGGAGCAGGGCGCGCGCGATGTCGTCGAGGCGCGCTCCGAAAAGATCCTGCTCGAGGTCCCGGCGCCACCGGGCACCGGCCAGATACGCTTCGACTACGGCTACGTCATCGGTGACCCGGCCGCCAGCCACGCGCCGCCGGGACCCTACCGGGCGCCGTTCGCGCCCGCGCGGACGTTCGTGGTCACCCAGGCCCCGCCCGACGCCGTCACCCACCGGGATGCCGGCAGCCGCAATGCGATCGACATCGCGATGCCCGTCGGCTCCGCCGTGCATGCCGCGCGTGACGGCCTCGTGATCAACGTCGCCCACAAGTTCTTCCGCGGTGGCATCACGCAGGAAACCCGCGACGAAGCCAACTTCGTGCAGATCCTCCATGACGACGGCACGACGGCCGTGTACGCACACCTGCAGATGGACACGGTCCGCGTTCGCCCGGGCCAGCGGGTGGCGCAGGGCGAGTACATCGCGAACTCCGGCAACACCGGCTACTCGAGCGGGCCCCACTTGCACTTCGTGGTGCTGAGGAACGCGGGCATGCGCAGCGAGTCCGTGCCGGTGAGCTTCGCGGGTCCGGGCGGGGCGAGCGTCACGCCCCGCAGCCGGGCGGCCCTGACCGCTTACTAGTCCGCGGTCGCCGCCAGGCGGCCCTTGAGCCGCACGACGCCATCCTTCATGACCCAGGCCACTTGCTTGAGCACGGTCACGTCCTCGAGCGGATCGCCGTCCACGGCGACGAGGTCGGCGCGTTTGCCGGGCTCGACCGAGCCCACGTCGGCGGACAGCCCGAGCAGGTCGGCGGCGTTCACGGTGGCGGCCTCGATGGCCTGCGACGGCGTCATGCCGAACTTCACCATCCATTCGAATTCGTCGGCGTTGCGCCCGTGCTTGCTGACGCCGGCATCCGTGCCGAAGGCGATCCTGACGCCGCGCGGCACCACCTTGCGCAGGGACTCTCCGGTGACGCGGATGCGCCAGTCCACCTTGGCCCGCACGGCCGGGGAATAGGCGTTCGGGTCTGCGGCGATGCGCTCCAGGTAGCCGTTGACGGTCGACAGCGTGGGCACGTAGTAGGCCCCCGACTTGCGGAACAGCTCGATGCACTCGTCGTCCATGACCGTGCCGTGCTCGATCGAGTCCGCGCCCGCCGCGAGGGCGAGCTTGACGCCGTCCGCGCCGTGGGCGTGCACGGCCACCTTCTTGCCGTAGAGCCGCGCGGTCTCGACGATCGCCCGGGCCTCGTCCTCGAACATCTGCTGGCCCAGCCCGGCACCGATGCGGCTGTTCACGCCGCCCGTCGTGGCGATCTTGATGACGTCGACGCCGCGCGCGATCTGGCGGCGCACGGCCTGGCGACACGCATCGGCTCCATCGCACAGGTTGGCGTGGCTATCGAGTGCCGGGCGGAGGTCGTCACGGAATCCGAGGGCGCCGTCCATGTGACCCGAGGTCGTGGAGATCGACGTCCCGGCATCGACGATGTTCGGTCCCACGACCTGGCCGTCGCGGATGGCGTCGCGCAGCGCGAGCGTCACGCCGTCCCGGTCGCCGAGGTTGCGCACGGTGGTGAATCCGGCGGCCAGCGTCTTGCGGGCGTTGGCGAGTGCGTTGTAGGCCTTCGTGGCCGGGCTCAGCTGCACCGCCTCGAGCTGCGCCGCCACGCCGCCCGCGTCGGACGCCAGGTGCACGTGGCTGTCGATGAGCCCTGGCAGGACGAAGCGGTCGCGCAGGTCGATCACGCTCGCCGCCGGGGCGCCGACGGCGGGTCCCGCGACGTAACCCTCGCGAACCTCGGCGATGCGCCCGTCGCGGATCACGATCGTGCTCGGGCCGCGCGGTGCGTGGCCCGGACGATCGAGCAGGCGGCCGGCCTGGACCAGCGTGACCTCTGCGGTCGGGGGTACCGGGGCATCGGCCGCGGCGGCGGTGAGTGATCCGAGGGTGAGCAGCGGCAAGGTCCAGCGCATGTGTCGTGGTCTCCGGTCAGTTCTCGGGGTTGGCGGCGG
>JAOUDR010000721.1 GCA_029859185.1 Gemmatimonadota bacterium | reverse complement strand
GGCGTGCCGGCAGCGGCTTTCCGTCTCGAGACCGATCAACTGTGGGTCGATCGCGCAGCATTCGTTGCGGCCGGCGTGTCGGCGGACTCCGTCGTGGCGGTATTCGCCGATCTGGTGCGCGCGGTCCCCGGTGTGCAGCGGGCGGATCTCGTCAGCGCGCTCGCCACCGCTGACACGACCCATGACAAGATCGCCCGGCGCTGGGTGCATTCACTTTCGCCGAACTTCCCGATTGAGCTGGTAGTGACGTTGGAGCCGTACTGGGTCTGGGGACGGGGGCGTGACGCGCAGCACGGGTCGCCGTGGGACTACGACACGTTCGTTCCCCTCGTGCTCTACGGTGTGCCGTTCCAGCCGGGTCGTCACCCGGACACGGTGCGAACCGTGGATCTCGCGCCGACGCTCGCCGCCGGACTGGGGGTTTCCTTCGACGCTCCAACCGACGGACACGTTCTCGTCAACAGCCTGAAACACCGCCCGACCACCGATCGCTAGGCTGCGCGGCTACGTGGCCGCGCGCAGGAACCGCTCGGCGATCTGCTGCAACCGCTCGTTGCCACGCTCTATCGCAATGTCGCGGATACGCTCCACGTGCGGCCGCAGCCGCGGCTCGCCCCACTCGTAGCCCGTCGCCAGCTGCGCGCTGTAGGAGTCACCGGCCTGGGCCCCCTCAATGAGCGCCCACGCGGCCGCCTGGTCGTAGTCCGGGTCGTCACGCTCCGGCAGGACGTAGCGGGGCTTCGGCCCTTCGGCATCCTCGTTGACGAACGCTCGGGACATGGCCAATGGCTAGCACGAGACAAGGCGGTTGGCAACACACCCTTCACTCCGCACGCGCACTCGGGAGGCGGACGGGTCTAGGTCCAGGGCGGGTTGACCATCCGACTCCGCACGGCCGCCGCGCGTGTTACGGCGATCAAGCGGCGGGCGGTCGTCAGTTCACTGACAGGGCCGAGCCGCGGCTCTCAGCCGCGCCCACGGGCAGGCGTGGCGTGGCTCGCGCGTGGCGCGAGGGAGACTCGCGGCTCGGCCCTGCCGCTCAAGCGGCGCGGGGTAGCAAGAGGAATGGTGCACACTCGATCCGAGCCACCTACTCGCGCCGCGTGATCCGGAGGTCGGCAAAGTCCCCTCCCGACCCGCTCCCCACCCAAAGCCCAACCCACCCGCCGGCGCGGTCACTCAGTTGCCCCACCACGAGACTCGGCGCCGTCGCCTCGTTCACGAACACCGAGACCGTCCCGTCCTCCACAACGACACGGGCGTGGAACCAGCCGTCCGGATCGGGCGCCGGATCCACGGGCTGCTCGTACTCACCGGGATGCTCGGTGCGGAGTTTCTGCCAGGTGAACGTCGGGTGGGCGACGTATTGCACGCCGTGACTCCGCCGGGTCGAGTCGCCGCTCATGAAGTTGAACGGCCGGAAGTAGACTGCGTCGTAGGTCTCGTCATCCACACCGTGAAAGGCGACGCCTACGAAACTCCGCTGCGGGACGTTCTTGCCCCGCACCGCAAACTCGATCACGCCTTGGTCGAACTCCACGCCCTCGAGTCGTGCGAACCCCGAGAGCAGGGCTTCGCTGAGCCGGGCGACTGGTTTCCCGTCTTCCGCGAGCACCGTGGCAACGCGGTTCACCACCCGCCACTGCGCGCCCTCCGTCACCTGACCCAGATCGGGCTGGATCACTCGCTGCTGTGCCGCAGCCGGTGCTACCGCTCCGAGCACGGCACTGATTAGTACCGGGGCACATCGCGCTCCTGGCATCCGTCCTCCTCATCGGGGATTCCGAGCGGGCAATAGCCAACCAGCGTCCGACCCTACGACCGTCCCGCCCAGCCGGTGTCACCGCACTCGGCGGGCGCCTGCCGCCGATCCACTGCTCCATTTCGTTCCATCTGTAGTGACATGAGTCACATTTCGCCCTCACCGAGATTCGACAAGGGCAACAGCTACAACGGCTTAGCGAATCCCTTTGCGGGGAACGTAGATTGCGAACTCCTCGGGCCATCAGTTAGCCGGTCCTTGGAACCCCAGCTCAGGAGCAAGCCCGTGCGATCTCTACAAGTCATTGCGAGCCTTCTC